>CAIJKT010000932.1 GCA_903821255.1 uncultured Lentisphaeria bacterium
CGATCTATGAAACGGCAACAGAATTTTACACTCGTCGAACTCCTCGTGGTGATAGCCATCATCGCAATTCTGGCATCAATGTTGCTGCCTGCGTTAAACAAGGCGCGTAGAATGGCTTACCAGGCAACCTGCATCAGCAATCAGAAACAAATTGGCACCGGAGTAGCGCAATACATTAATGATTTCCAGGACCGGATTCCGGCGGCAACTTATGTTAACGACGCTCTTCAGGGAACAGGCAATCCATGGGACTGGGTGATATTACCCTATCTCAATAAGAACTTCAAAATATATTCTTGTCCGGAAGACAGAGGATATACCAGGCCTTTTTACACCAGTAAACCGCAGTCGTATGCCATCAACCAGGCGGCGGATACTCCTACCGCAGATATTCCACGTAATCCATGCCGGAAAAAAATTTCTAAAATAAAGACCACGAGTTCCTCGCTGTTGACAATCTGTATCAATGTCGGATGGAAAACCAGCGGATACAACCAGGGCGGCGGATTTGTCGGACGGAATGCAACTTGCTGTGTCGACTATAGCACCACTCATATTGCCCCGTTCGGCAATACAAACCAACTGTTCGCCACTGGCCATAATAACGGCACTACCGCGCTGATGATAGACGGAGCGGTAAAGCATTTGCGTTATTTTGAATACCAGGGGTATTGGAATAACCCGTCTGGAACCAAACTGTTGTCAAGACCACTCTGGAATATCAACAATATATCGTGGTGATTGCAAACTAATCAGAGCTGGATTAACGATGGAGCTCCGCCGGGACTGGACATAAATTGGCCTGCCTTATACCAGTTCGCGATCTGAAAGCAAGTAAAGACAAGTGCAGTTTTGATAATTATTAGAGAATGGCGATATAAGTCCAATATAAATATCGGGGAATGAAGCTGTTTTCAAGGCCTTGCCTTCCCGCCATGCCGGATGCGTATTGTACGAGTTCAGTCGCTTCGCCATAATCCACTCCGAAAAAGATGGAATATGCAATTGCTATCTGCTTTATGATTGCGACTGCGACCGAGTATTTTAAAGTTATAAGTCAATATAGGCAATGAATGAAACAAATAACAGCAATTACATTAACGTGAATTGCCAAATACAGGAGTAAAAAATGCGGACTATCGGGAAAGTTGTTTTGTTGATGCTATGGGGTACGGTCTCAGCATTTGCGGCAGACGATATTTTACTGGAAGGTAACGGGGTGAAACTGTTTTATGAATTTAAAGGCGAACAGGCAGCCAGCGGATGGAGCAAAACTAAACAGATAACGTTCGTTCCACGCGACGACAACCTTGAGCTGAACGGCAATGGCTGGGATGCGAAAATCTTCCGCTTTATCGACTTGCCTGCGGGATATTATATGGTTACCGCCTGCGGCAGGGGAAAAAGTATTCAAGTTCAAATCGCTGAAGGTTTCAGCTCCAGAACGCCGCTCTTCGACTTGAATCTGTCGCGAGACGACTGGCGCACCGACTGGCGTCCGCTTCGTCTCGAAAAACCGATGAAACTGCTTCTGCTTGTCCGGGCATCGGCGCCCGGCCCTGTCGTTTCCGCGATAAAATACATCCGGATTGAGCAGGCGCAGGAGGTCGCAGAACCAGGGATTCCTTCCGCGGCGGAACTGGAAAAACAGCGTCCGCAACCCGCTATGGCGCGCGGCTGCACACTCCCCGGAGCCAAAGATTTTCCCGATCTGCATGCGTGGGGCGCTAATGTTGTCCGCAGATTTATCAGCCTGAAACCGGAACACTATACCGCGGACGGCCTGGCCGAATACGGCGCGGACTGGGAAAAAAAGCTGGCCTCTCTGGAAACGTATTTGCAGGCGGCTCGCGACGCGGGAATGAAAGTGGCGCTGACAGTCAATGGCGAAGCCTTCGGCAAGGATGTTGCCACAGGCAAATTCTGGAGCAATCCCGGTCTGTCGGCGGTAGTCTGCAAAGTATGGCGGGGCATTGCCGAACGGCTGTTGCCGTATCGCGACGTAATTTACGGCTATGACCTCTACAACGAACCACTGGACTGGTCGCAGATGCCTAATCCCCCGCGGCAATGGCGGGATATCGCCAAAAACGCGATCAAGGTCATCCGTGAAGTAGATAAGGAAACCTGGATCGTCTATGAAACCGGCCCCGGCGGACTCTCCTGGGGCTTTGCCGGAATGAAACCGTTGCCCGATTCCCGGATTATCTACAGCGTTCACTTTTACAGTCCGCACGAATTCACTCATCAAGGCGTCATGAACATCAAATACACGGATTTGGCTGAAGTGAAGGCTAAGCTGAATGTCAGATACCCCGGCGTAGTCAATGGTTTGCTTTGGAATAAGGAACAAATTAAAAAAGATTTGGCGTCGGCGCGCGAATTCCAGCTCAAATACCATGTCCCGATTCTGGTTGGTGAATTCAGCGTGATCCGCTGGGCGCCGAAAGAGGATGCGGCGCAATATCTCAAGGACCTGATTGATATTTTCGAAGAATACCAATGGTCGTGGATTTATCACGGTTTCCGTGAATGGCACGGCTGGAGCGTGGAACACGATGAGACTTTTGCCAAGCATGATTCCAACCCCAAACCGGCGGCACAGGAGACTGAGCGGGCAAAAGTCGTCAAATGCGGCCTGGCTCGCAACATTCCGGCAATAAGCCAAGAATTAAAGCCGTAGGCAGATAAAATGAAACTTTGTCTGACCGCATTCACCGCAATAATGCTTGCCGGCAACGTTTTCGGGCAGCATATAAATGAACTTCTGATCATCGGTGACGGTTTGACCAAAAACGCGCCAATGCCGGAACTCGGCTGGAACTCCAACTGGGGCATGGCCGCCACCAGCGAAGACAAGGACTATGCGCACCGGCTTCTTGCTCTGGTCAAGGCCGCTTCGCCGAATGCCAGGCTGACTCTCGATAATATTATGTATGAAGATACCATGACCGGCTGGGTCCATCTTGTTCCCAATTCCGCCGATGTGATTATCATTCAGCTTGGCGACAACTATCAGGGCGGTATTTTACCGGAGGAATATCAGAAAGCCTACCGGCAGATGATCGAAGAGCTTCGCGGAAGCTCCGGCAAAACCGTAATCTGCATCGGCCCCTGGAGCAACAGAAAGATCGAACCTTACATTGCCGGCGCGGCGCAGGCGGCGGGCGCAAAGTTCGTCAGTCTGCGCGCAATTGCGCAAGATCCGGCCAGCCTGGCGTCGGCAGACGGGATTTATCCCGAACTTGCCGCCCGTCCGGGAAATCGCGGCATGAAGTTGATCGCGGAGGCCGTCTGGAATGTTTTATCGGAAAAGCCGTCAAAATAATCAACAAGGAGACTGAAAAAATGTTCGAAAAATGGTGGCTGACAGCAGCATTGGTGTTCGTCCTCAACGGTCTTGGCGTCATTGCCGGGGAAATCAAAGAAGTCGTGATTATAGGCAACAGCATCCGGCAGCACGGCAAAGCTCCGCAGATCGGCTGGAACTATGACTGGGGCATGGCCGCGACCAGCCGGGATAAGGATTATGCTCACGTTCTGTATAAGAAAATCTGTGATAAGCTTGCCAAGACGCAAAAGACCGCGCCGAAGCTTTCACTGCCGGGCGGCGTGGTGGAGAAAGATTTTTCGAAGTGGGATCCGGGCGTTGCTAAAACTGCCGACATCATTATTGTCCAGCTCGGCGACAACTTCCGCAATCCGCTGACCGAAGAGAAGCTGCAGAAACCATACGAGGCGATGCTTAAGGATTTTAAGGGCGGCCGCAATCCGGTTATAATCTGCGTCTCCAACTGGGGCGGCGGCAAAATGTCGGAACTGATCGGTGAAGCCGCAAAGAATCAGGGAGCCAAGTTTGTTCCGCTTGAAAAATTGGCGGCCGACCCTTTGAATAAAGCCCAAAGCGAAGGACACTTTTCTCATGGCGGCGTGAACTGGCATCCCGGCGACCGCGGCATGGAAGCGATTGCCAGCGCGATCTGGGCCGTGCTTGAACCGGAAATGGATAAGGCGATATTGATGCAAAATTAACAACATGAAATATTAATTTAAGGAACTGTCACATGAAACGCATTAACTTGATCCGTTATGGACTTATCAGTCTGCTGGCGACCGGAATTGGCTCATTAACCGCCATCGGCGCGGAGCCGTCCGGAAAAAACACGGACGCAATTACTGTCACAACTTTACAGGAAGGAACCCCCATCCGGTTGGTTAACGGCGGGAATTTTGAATTTTATGCCGGACCGCTCCGCGAAAAAATGAAAGACCCCGCCACGCTGAGTTCCTGGCAGAACGTTCCGCTCCGCATGCTCCGCTATCCCGGCGGAACCGCCGCCGACCATTACATCTGGGATAATCCTTCCGCCGGATATTTTATGGCTGGTAACGCAAACACCGTAGTGACTCCGGCGCAATTTATCAACCTGTGCCGGACTGTCGGCGCGGAACCGATATTTCAGGTAAACACTATGTGCGCTGATCAGACGGCGAACCGCATTAATCCCAATAAAATCGAAATGATCAGAAAAGGAGCGCAACACGCCGCCGAATGGGTTCGGGACGCCAATATCAAAAATAAATGGAACGTGAAATACTGGGAAATCGGCAATGAAGTCTGGATCTGGCTGTATGGCAGGGAATATGCCAGCTATGTAGTTGAATACTCCAAAGCGATGAAAGCCGTTGACCCGACCATCAAAATCATTGCCTGCGGTTTGTCATGTAAAGACAAAGGCAAAGTCGGTCCGTTTAATCCCGACAGTTTCTTTAATTTCTCAAAAACCGATCCCGCCTGGACGCCGCGCACCGCGGTAATTAACGATCCGGTCTCCTGGAACGATGCCTTGTTGACTGTTGCTGACGGTTATTTTGACTATCTTGCCCCGCATCCCTACATCGGCGGGTTCGAGCCCGGTTTCGACGCCAAACAACGCTATCTGGCGACAACTGCGGAAATATGGCGGAATGAACGCATGAAATCACAGTATGACGCACTGCGGCGCCATCCTTCTTCCAAGGCGCGCATCGCCATCACCGAATGGGCATGTAATTTCGACACTTCCGTGCCCGGCAGCAGCGGCAAAATAAAACCAGTGCAGGGGTACTACTATATGCTGGGCAACGGCATTAATATGGCATTCTATTTCGGACGCTTCCTGGAAGATTCCAGCAATGATATCGCCATCGTGCATTCTCTGTCCGATATTCAGACCTTGTGGTACTGGCATAAAAAGGAAATGGCTAAAGGCGAGCCGCTCGCACATCCCTCGATTCTCGGCCTGCAAGTTTGGGGGAATAATCTCGGCGTCCG
>CAIJKT010000933.1 GCA_903821255.1 uncultured Lentisphaeria bacterium
AAATGAATATATGCACAAAAAATAAAAGTTAAGTGGACCGACTCCGATATAAATTTGTTATTGCGGTTGGCGCGTCCATACACTCGAATTGTCAAACACATCAATGAGGATGTTGGAATACCATCTAAGTGCTTCATACATAATTTTAATATCATCGTCAGAAACCATAATGTCTTCGTCTTGCTTGGGATGTGTCAATCGGTTGCGAATGGCAACGGCCTGCTGAAAGCAACCCCATCCGTGGTCACCGAAAAACGTGACCGCAATGCCAGATTCCTCGGCCAACGAACGAAGAATAAATGCGGTAGAATTGATACACGGCATGCGGAGCTCATCTTCTTCAAGCTGACCATTTTTTTTAATACGGTAAGTTTTGTTGCTAAGCAATTCTAGCCGAGAAATATTAATGCCTCTGTGGGTCACAACACAGGTTGCGTTATAGGCTTTTTCCCTCAACAATTCATTCATAGCTTCAATATAAGAAAATGCCGTACGGATATAGGTACGCCTCCAAAATGCCGAATTCTCGCCGTCAATCTGTTTCATACAAAAATCTATGTCTGCTCCCAAATCGTGACCAATAATTTCATTTTTAGGTGAAGCAAGCATAGCTAACATCCCATAGTTATTTGTTTCGATTGATTCCGATACTCAATGACAAACCGCTTACTCTATATTTTTATTTCATTTTCGGTAAATTCATTTTCGGTAAATTCATTTTCGGTAAATTCATTTTCGGTAAATTCATTTTCGGTAAATTCATTTCTGGGAATAAATGTTTTAAAGACAATAACGATTCAAAATGTGGTACAGAATTATAGAAATTTATTAAATCTTCTTCAAACTGTTTCTGATTTTCATGCAGTTGTTGTTCTGCGTCTTCCATGTCTTTAGTAACTGCGGCATGAACAATTGTTAGGCCAACCGATAGTTTATCTGTAAGGGTAATCTCACATTTGGGACTTCGTTCACTAAACTCCTGCTTCAACCAGTCATTAAGACAACAGCCATTTTCAAGTATTGCCCCATAGTCTGCATCACGAGTGACAATTACAATATGTTTTCCGCTACTAATCGAACACTGCACAATCCATTCCCAGTTAATAGCGTCTCCCATAGATGTATCATCTTGCTTCCTTGGCGGCTGTCCAAGTATAAAACGCTTACGAGCCAATCTGTAAATTTTGGAACTGTCTTGATGGTTTCTTGTAAGGTTATATTTATACTCGTGCTTGAACAATCTTTCCAAGGTTTGATAGACAGGGTCTTTTAAAGGGTCAATCAGAACTTCATTAATCGCTTGCAATACAGATTCTTGCAGAACCATTAACTCTTTTTTTTTCTTGGCAATCTCCTTAACCTCTGGGATATCTGCAAACAACACAGGAGTTGTCAATTGCGGCAACTTTTCAGGAAAGTTCTTACGCACATTAACAATTAACCCTTGCCTATTCTTTTTATACTCCATTTCTACTTGTGAGCCAGTAATTAGCCGATCTTTACACTCTTCAAGTTTGTTAAGAAATTCCATGCTGATTTTACTTTTTGGAAAGCGATAGAAATCAAAAAGCACATTTGTATCAACAAAAAGCAGTGTATCTATAACCTCGTTATTTGTCATGTCACATCCTCAATGGCATATGCAAAGCCAATTATTGGTTTGGTTTGATGTTAAATTAATATGTGACGTGCAAAATTCAAGCTAGATAACAAGTTATAAAAAATCCATGTAATCTAGATTGAAATTGTTAGATTCCATAATCTGAGCGGGGTTTATCTGAGCGGGGTCGTGCCCTATCTTTTGTACATTTTGTGTATAAAAACTCATATGTTTCATCATAAAACTGTTTTCTGAGCGGGGTCGTACCCTATCTTTTGTACATTTTTTTTTCTGAGCGGGGTCGTACCCTATCTTTTGTACATTTTGTGTATAAAAACTCATATTCTTCATCATAAAACTGC
>CAIJKT010000934.1 GCA_903821255.1 uncultured Lentisphaeria bacterium
ACATTCCCCTCGTCATCCTTTTTTATGACGGATGAAGCTTGTGTGTAAGTATGCGGAAGTCCGTCAGAAACGCGACCGAAAATAAATTCCGCACCCGCCATGGCGGCAAGGTCGCCATCACCGGTAGAATCCACGAAAACATTGCCGGAATAACTGGTACAACCCGACGGTCCAGCAATAACCACTGATTTTATTTTTCGTAACGCTTTTTCACCGCTTCTGGACGGAAGGGAACTCTGCGCCAGTTCAGTTTCAACTCCGCATACCGTACACTCAAAGAGTATTTCGCCGCCGGCATCGAGCAACATGTTCTGAAGTATAATTTTCTTAAGCTCAGGATTGAAGCCGTCTGTCAGCAAAACACCGGCACCCATAAAAAGCGGTGAAATGAGTTCCACCTGTGCGTCAATATCATCCTGTATTCCGCCCTTCGCGCCGTAGTAATATGAATTTATGGCTCCGCCGGTACCGACTCCGCCAAGACCGCATGAAGCTTCGATTAACAGAGTCTTGACACCTTCCCGCGCCGATGATATCGCGGCCACGGCGCCGGCAGTACCGCCACCACATACGATAATGTCTTTCTTGATTTCCGGCGCGGCGAAAATTGCGCAAACAGGAACTTCGTTTAAATCAGGAAGTTTTGTTTTCATGTCGGTTTCCAGCGTAAGCAGTTCTGCCGCTTTTTCCCCTGACAGAATCAGTTCCGGAATGAGATTGCCTCGCTCCTCAAGACTGAAGGATTGACTGCCAGGTATTAATGCTGGAAAAATACAGGAACACTTTTCCAAACCTGAGAATTTCTCCCGGTTGAGTTCGGGCAGTTGCAGTTCTGATATCGCCGCATGTGACATTACCGCCTTCTTCATTTGCGGAAATTCTTTTCTGATTAATTCAAGTATTCCAGGAATCATGAGCCGGGCGTGACATGGTTTGCTGCTGTTTGAAATAAATTCCACGGCGACTTCCCCGTCCCAGATGCTCTTTTTAAGCAGAAAGGAGTTTTTTCCGTAATGAATCTTCTCCGGTAGAGATTCCCGGTTTTCAACGCCGTTCATGAAAAATGAAAATATACGCGCTGCCGGTTTACTTTCAGGAATCTCAATACCGGAGTATTTCAGCATTAGAAAATTTCCTGTTGCATCGATTACCGTGCGTGACGGTATGGCAAACTGTCCGGATTTTCCAGCCGCAACTACACCGGATATACGTTCTTTGTCGGAAATTATCCCGACTGGATGGCAGTAATGCAGGACATCGAATCTGTCTTCTATCATCTTAAGCAGGCAAAGTTCAGCGATGACGGCGTCAATGCGTATTCCTTTTTTCCCGCCGGCCTTTTCAATTCTCCCGCACAGCTCGTCTGCCAATTGAGAAATCCCGGCAATTATATCAAGATTATATGACCTGGTGATCTCACCTCCAAGCGAAGGAGACGGTTCCAGCACAAGCACTTTCAGTTTTTTCTCTGAAAGAGCAAATGCGGCTCCGAGGCCGGCAAAACCGCCGCCGCATACCACCACGTCATAGGGAGGGAGCACATTTTTCATCTTATTCTCCAAAATTATCCGGCTTATTTTCAGTCTACCGCCGAAGCCCATTGCAGATATTTCAGACCTTGCTCCCGGGTTCCGGTCTCGCACCACGATAATCTTCCATCGGCCATCTTCTTGAAGAACTCGAAATCCGGTTCTGTCACGACGCCATCCTGCCGGCCGAGAGTACTTGCACACAGCGATCCGATTATAC
>CAIJKT010000935.1 GCA_903821255.1 uncultured Lentisphaeria bacterium
AAAATGACCAATCACTCTTTCCCTGAAATCGGAGCGGCGTTCGGCAAGAATCACGCCACGATCATGAATGCGAACAAGAAAATTCCCGAGCTCTGCGAAAGGAATGAAAGCATGAAGCGTTCATTATCCCTTATCCAGCGCCAGTTGCAGCAGTCCTGATATCTTCCCGCGGAAATGTTATAATTTCACCTGAAAGCGGTTCATGCACAAAAAAAGGCTGAACAGACATCCTTCGAGGAGTCCGTTCAGCCTGTTTTTTCAGAGTCCGGTATGACTATTTTTTTCTCGATGCTTCCAGTTCGTAGGCCGGGAGTCTCTTGTCGGCAAATATCGGCTTGATCCTGGCGAAACGCTGGATGCCGTTGATTACCGGAACACTCACCCAGTCTTCCCCGATCAGCGGACGGGCGTAGGCTACGAAATCGTCGGTCACGTCGGTTTTGCAGGGAGTGAGCCAGTTGGTCGGGAAGAAACGTTCGGAGTTGGCCACTTCCTCCAGCGGGACTTTGTCATAGCGGACCTGATAAATCAGGCCCGGCTCACGCAGCAGCGTGGACATGTAGCCGCCCTGGCCGGCGACTGCCAGCATGACTGCCTTCTGACCGGCGCGGTAGGCTTCATCCAGGTCAACGGTTGAAGCGTAGATTGCGGTTGAGCGCTGATCGGTGCCGAAAGTCTGTCCGCGGGCGCTGCCGCTGGCCTTGATGCCGTGCTGGTTCAAGTAGTTGACCAGCGCCTGCTGAACCGTGGTCTGACTGGCGCCGAACTGGGCGTGTCCGAAGCTGTCCTTGGAGAAGCCGAGATCTCCGACATCACAGCCTTCGCTGACTACGACTACCGCACGACCGCATTCTTTCACTTTGTCATTGATCTTTTCCGCCATCTGCTCCATGGTCAGGCCGCCTTCATAGAGGAAAATCAGCAGCGGCATTTCGCGTTTGGGGTCGGCCAGTCTGGCGGCGGCGGGGATGAACCCGATTCTGCGGCCCATTGCCTGCAGCACCAGCACGGGATCGGCCGGGCATGAACCGCGGTTTTCCTCATTGGCGTTCTGCACGATATGGCTCCAGTATTTGGCGACCGAGCCGAATCCGGGAGTATGGTCAATCAGCTTGAATTCAGCATCGCCGACGTCGTTGTCAATGGTCTTCGGAACTCCGATGCCGATAGTGTCAAGTCCGCGTTCCTGGGCCAGTTTCGCCACCTTGTTGGCGGTGTCCATGGAATCATTGCCGCCGTTGTACAGGAAATAGCCGATGTCGTGGGCTTTCAGAACCGCGATTACGCGCTCGAAATCTTCTTTCTGATTGGATTTGATCTTGTAGCGGCAGGTGCCGATGGCGCCGGCGGCCGGAGTGGTGCGCAGCAGCGATATTTCGTCTTCATCCTGTGCTGAAAGGTCGAGCAGCTCTTCTTTCAGCACCCCTTCGATGCCGTGCCAGCCTGCATATATTTTACCGATTTTGTCCGGGAATGACCTGGCGGCTTCAACCACGCCGCGAAGCGAACTGTTGATTACCGGGGACGGGCCGCCGGACTGCGCGATCAGCAGATTCTTTGCCATACTTAATTCTCCTGTGTTGTAATAAATGCAATTAAAATCCAACTTTGTTAAATAGTCTTACAAAGTATTAATATAGACCAAAACCAATGATTGTTCAATAGCTGTTCTCTTCTCCCGCCCAATATTATTTTGCCTCCGGCGCGATAATCATGGGTTTGTGCTTGCCTTTGAGCAGTGAACTCGGGTCGTCATTCAGATAATTCACCAGTTCAGTCAGTGAGTCCAGCGTCTGGTCAAGTTTAAGCAGGGTGCTG
>CAIJKT010000936.1 GCA_903821255.1 uncultured Lentisphaeria bacterium
ACGCCAGCAACTTATGAAATAAAAATTGTATAAATTCTCCAGCATATTTGCGGATGTTTCAGCTCAGGACGGGAAATCGGCTAAAATTAACTTTAAAAATCTCCTACTCAAGAGTATCTTAAAACAAATGGCTGAAAATTGATTGAACATCTAAAAAATGGAGACTGCACCATGCTCAACTTCGAATATTACAATCCGGTCAGGATCGTTTTTGGCAAAGACACCATCGCGGAACTTGACAGGCTCATCCCCCCGGATGTTTCCGTCCTGATGCTGTACGGCGGCGGCTCAATCAAGAATAATGGCGTCTATAATCAGGTTCTCGCAGCCCTGGGCAAAAGACGCGTGCGTGAATTTTCAGGCATCGAGCCGAACCCGTTGTACGAGACCTGCCTTAAAGCCGTTGAGATCATCAAACAGGAGAAGACCGGCTTCCTGCTGGCTGTCGGCGGCGGTTCAGTACTTGACGCCGCTAAGTTCATGGCGGCGGCGGCCCTTTATACCGGAGTCGACTCATGGGACATCCTTGCAAAAGGTGCGGAGGTAAAGGCCGCTGTCCCGCTTGGAGCAGTGCTGACCCTCCCCGCCACCGGCTCCGAAATGAATACCAATTCAGTGATATCAAGAGCGTCCTCCGGCGAGAAGCTGCATTTCAGCAGCCCCTGCGTCTACCCGCAATTCTCCATTCTCGACCCCGAAACCACCTTCTCCCTGCCCGTGCGGCAGACAATTAACGGTATCGTCGACGCCTATGTCCATGTATTCGAACAATACATGACTTTCGACGTCAACGCCTCGCTCCAGGACCGGCAGGCCGAAGCAATCCTGCTGACCTTGATCGGGGAAGGCCCGAAAGTCCTTAAAAATCCGAATGACTACGACGCCAGAGCCAATGTGATGTGGGCCGCCACCAACGCGCTGAACGGCCTCATCGGATGCGGTGTTCCGCAGGACTGGGCAACCCATATGATCGGACACGAGCTGACCGCTTTCCACGGGCTGGATCATGCGCAGTCGCTGGCCGTCGTTCTCCCGCGGCTGCTCACATACTGCCGGGAGCAGAAAAAAGCGAAGCTGCTGCAGTACGGACAAAGGATATTCGGACTCAAACTCACCGGAGGAGATGAATGTAAAACAGCGGACGCGGCAATCAAAGCGACCGAGGAGTTCTTCAATTCGTTAGGAATGAAGACACGCCTTTCAGACTACAGGATCGATGCCGGTGATGCCGCCGCAAAAATCAGCAGCCGGCTGAAAGAGCGTGGAACCATGCTCGGCGAACGGGCGGAACTCTCGCCCGGCGACGTCTCGAAGATTTTGATCGGCTGCGCATGATGGAAAAACAATAGTTAAAGCTTTGACGTTATTTACAAGGGAATTGAAATGAAATTTTTGTTCAGTTTTTTCATGCTGGCCCTGGCTTGTTTTTGTGCGGCGGACGAAAAATATTTTCAGCACGATCTGACATCAGTGGCCAAACCGTGGACCGGGAAGCCGCTGATTAATGCCGGCGGCAGATTTCATTTTGTAGTAGTTGCTGACAGAACAGGCGGCGAGCGTCAGGGAATTTTTGAGAATACAGTAAAAAAAATAAATCTTTTGCAGCCGGATTTTGTCATTTGTGTCGGAGACCTTATTCAAGGTTATAGCAATGACCGTCCGAAATTGCTTGAGCAATGGCGGGAATTAAATGGAATCGTCAACCAACTGGACATGCGTTTCTTTTATGTTGCCGGAAATCATGATACCGCCTCCGCCGGGAAATATCCTGAAATGCGCGCCGTATGGCAGGAATTGCATGGCCCCCAATATTACTATTTTCTCTATAAAGATATTCTTTTCGTGGTGTTGCATTCCCAGGAGTCGGACGAGGATTGCATTGGGCTGAAACAAGCAGACTGGGCGGTGGAGGTTTTGAAGAAATACCCGGATGTCAAAGAGACTTTTGTTTTTGCGCATTATCCGTTATGGCAGGAATCATATTTGAAAAAATATAAGGAACTGGAGCCTTTATTCCGTGAACTGAGCAAAAGAAACCACACGATCTTTTCCGGACATGAACATCAGTATATGAAATTTGAGCGGAACAATCAGAAATATTTCCGCATGGCGACTACCGGCGGCATCAGCGCAATTGGAGAATCAGGCCGTTTTGATCATTTCATGTGGGTTTCTGTTTTCAATGACAGACGCCCGGTGTTTGCCAATATCATGCCGGATGGCATCGCGGATGAAAATATATTGACGGAAGAAATAACAAAAATTCAAAAAGAGTTCAAGACGGATAGAAAAAACATTCTCTATAAAGATAATTCATTTGAACTGCCGGTAGTGATTAAAAATCCATTCAAAGATGCGCTGAAATACAGAATAATTCTCGCCGGCAACAAGGACTGGAGCTTCTCAACCCCGGAATTCAAAGGCGAAATTCCCGCGGAACAGGAGATTATTTTAACTTTAAAAGGCAATGTTAAAGCGGTGTTTCCGGTTCCGCAGGCAGATGGAGAATTTGAAATTACCGGCGGCAATAAGTTCAAGCTGAAACTGCCTGTTCCATTTTTTCTGGTAAACAACGCTGAAACCGGCGTTCCATACACCGCCTCCGCTCCGGTTATCGACGGCAAACTTGACGACAAATGCTGGCAGAACCCGATTGACGGGGAATTCCGTGACTTTGTGCGTCTCGGCAAGTCAAAGGTTGATACAAAAGTCTGGCTGGCTTATGACAATGATTATCTTTACTGGGCGGCAAAATGTTATGAACCGGATAAGAATGCAATAATCAGGAAGCACTCTAAACGCGACTTTGCGCTCTGGGACGACGACAGTATCGAACTATTTATTGATACCGGTTGCGACCGGAAAAATTACTATCAGTTAATCATCAATTCAGGAAATGTTATCTATGATTCCAGATTATCGGATAAGAAATTTAATGCGAATATAAAAAGTGCGGTCAGCGTTGACGCCGACGGCTGGACCATGGAAATGGCCATTCCATGGAAAGATCTGAAAGTAGAGAATCCGGGAGATAAGAAAATGGGGTTCCTTCTGGCGAGAAACAGACCGGGCCGTGAAAATGTCTGCCAGCTTCCTGTTGTCGGAGGCGGAAATCACTCGCCGGTCAATTTTGGAACGCTCAAGTTGAACCCGCCGGCAGAATCAGTTTCCAGTAAATAATCTTCAAAAGCCATTTGACCCAGATTTTCGTACTTGAAGTATTTGGGCATTCCCCTTTTGATTGGGTGGGTAAAGAAAAATCCAGTGATATCACCCCTGGAAATTATGTGTCTTCAACTACAGAATTGAAGAGGATGTGAAGTGATGCACTGAAAGACACTCCTTGTTGGTGTGATCTTTTTAAAAAATAACTCAAATGGAGTCTAGCTATGTTTATTAGCCATCGCGTTATGAGAGGGACGATTCTTTTAATAGGAATTACATTTATGGGATGTTCTCAAAAACTGGCTGTTGAGCCGTACTCTTTTCCTAAAGAATTTCAGAGCGATAGCGAAGTATTTTATAAAGGCCATCTTGTTAAAGAATACAAAAAATATTCTTCAGATACGGATAGGACAATATTAAAATGCAATGATAAATGCAAATTTCGTTATTTCGGCTACAAAGATGCAAATGATAAAATCATCTACCACGGACTATATGAAGCTTACGATGACAACGGAAAAACAAGAGCTGAAATACTTTATACGGAAGGAATGCCAGATGGCCTTTCCATTATCAGAGACGAAAATGGCAACGTTGAAGAGCAGGGAATATATAAAAAAGGCCACCCCTGGGATGGTAGATTTATATTAATATCAGATTCAGTTTTTACATTTAAGGATGGGAAGAATATTGCTTTTGAAGATAAAGAGACTGGTAAGGTATACGCTCGAGGAGAATGGGAAAACGATAAAAAATGGAACGGTTCTTTTTGTAATTGGGAAGATGGCAAATTTGAATATTATAACGATGGCAAATTAGTAAATAGGAAGAGTATTGAAGATGTGGTAAATAGTGCAAAATGAGAAGTACGAAGCTGAACACTGCCAGAAGTTACGACAGCCCTTACCGTCTGACCGGCATTTCCTCGGTTGGAGGGGCTGTGGAGAAATCGGTGTCAAGAGAAATCGGTGTCAGATTTTCCACTTATTGAAAGGGCTTTTAAAAATGATAAATAGTAAAAAGATAAAAACTATTTTTTATGCTTTTGTAATATTTATAGTTGCATATATAATTGCATATGAGGTTTGGGGCTTTTTTCATCCCAAGCCTTGGCCAATTAAGCTTATGGCGGACAGCCTAACATATTGCTTATATCGTTATAATGATGTTTATAAGACCCTTCCGGATTGTTTAACTGAAAAAGATTTCCCTGTATTATCTGAAGCGTCTAAATTAATCTATTACTCTAAAAACGGAATAAGAGACTCAAAAGGAAATATTTGGTTGGTTGTTTTACAGACTGAGGTGCCTTCGACATATTATGTCGGTAAAATAACAAATGAAAAAGATTGTACCTTGGTAGAGAAAATTAAAGGAGATGTTGTTTTAGAGCAAGAAATATTAAAAGTTAAGGAATCCCGCCCTGTGCAGAAATAGGATTTCGCATGTGACTGGCACAAATAGATTGAACGCAGATTTTAAGTTTTCATGATTGCCAGTAGTCTTTAAATCGTACATTTTACGATTCAGAAGAATGAATCATCGGCAGAAATGCCCCTGATTCGAGTTGTTTGACAATTGAATAACGATTTCAGCCGGGTGAAGTTGCATTGGAAACATAAATCCATTAATCTTTAATGGATTTATGCCGAATGACTTGCACATCTGTTGATTGACAAAACTCCTATATATGTAGACTTTGATTTAAAATCAAGCATTTTAAAATGGGACTTATGGCATCAAAAATGGAAGTGCAAAAGAATGTGCGAAAAGATTCAGGTG
>CAIJKT010000937.1 GCA_903821255.1 uncultured Lentisphaeria bacterium
GACACACCGGGTAAAACTGAATGAACCGGTGGAGCATTACGCGGAGTTGATCGAAAAATATAAAATTCACAATGCCGTCCTTATCAAACCGCACAATGATGTTATTATCAAGATATTTGACAATGCCTGTGTCCGCCGGGTAGTATTGTTTCCGAATGCACAACCGTTGAACGGCGCGGTACTGGAAGACTCCCCGGAAATGGTTCCGATGCAAATGGAACATCTTTTCGCCATTGGACACCGCCGCGTCGGTTATATTTCAGCGGATATCCCTGAAGAAGAGATTCATCCGCCGATCTTTCAGCGCAGACGCGAAGCTTATTACCGGATGATGGCGGAACGCGGCTGCCGGGTCCGTCCGGAATGGGTAATCAATCTTTCCTACGACGAAAAAGAATTATGCCGCCGCCTTGACGGAATGTTCAGTATCTCCGAACCGCCGACCGCAATCGCGGTACCTGATGTCATGATGGCGGCGGTTTACCAGTATTTCAACCGCCGCAAGCTCCGGATAGGCGCGGATATTTCGATCATCGGCTTTGAAAATTACGGCATCGACAAACTGCGCCCGGAACCGACTACCATCGTCAATTCCACTGAAATCATGGCTGATGAAACCTGGCAACTGCTGCACCGGGTTATGAGCGGTGAAAATGTCGAACAGACGGTGTACGTGCCGCTGTCACTGCATCTCGGACAATCAACCGCTTCGCCCAAACGTAATTTGCAGGAATCAGCATTATTTATTAATAAACAACAAAAGCAGATAGTTTCAGAAAATGAAACAGATATAAAGTTTTCCCGCGTTAATGGACAGAAATCAGAACTATCTATAATAAACAACAAAAGGTAAGGAGGATCAAAAAATGAAACAGACAAGAAGTTTTTTCACGCTCATTGAATTGCTGGTTGTGATCGCCATCATCGCGATTTTGGCTTCCATGCTGCTGCCGGCCCTCGCCAAAGCCCGGGACTTGGCCCGTTCGTCAAGCTGCGCCAACAATTTTAAAACCATCGGTACTGCGCAGGCGATTTATTCGCAGGACAATCAGGACTGGATCGTGCCGTCATTTACCGGAAAGTGGGCTGACGACATGTTCTGGAACTTCCTTTCCGGCGTTAAAAACGACGGCACCCGGCAGGGAGCGAATTGCGGCGTCACTTATTATGGATGGATGACGCCGAAATTTACCAAAGGTACTTTCGCATGTCCAAGCGAGCAGGTGCCGTTTGGCCCTGCCTCAGACAAACAGTACGCCTACCTGCATGTGGCAGTCAACAATTTTCTGACTGCCGCCAGACCCAATCAGGGTACTTTCAACGACTGGCGGACCGGGGCGTCAGTTTCCCATCAATACATGTACCGCAAAACCTCCTCCATCACACAGGCTTCGCAGGCTCTGCTGTGCGGCGACAATAAAGTAATTGATGGATGGTCTGCATACAATGTCTATTTCTTCGCATTCCGGCACGGCGGAGAAGATGCGCGACCGGCACTTCCCAGCGCCAGCCTGATACCGCCGCTTTCACCATCTAAAGGCAAGACCAATCTGGTTTATATGGATGGTCATGTGGGTTCCAAAAAATTCGAACAGCTTTACCGGCAGGACAAATCATCGGACAATAATGCGGCCATGATGGTGGGCATCAATTTGGACAGAGGCACAACCAGCTTTTAAGAAAGAACTTTCTTTATGAATAAATTTTTACTGACGTTATCTGCCGGGTGTATATTTGGTGTTTTCTGCGCGGCTGCTGCCGAAGAAGCCATCTATGATTTTTCTCCGGCAGCGGATTTGAAAAAATTGCAGACTGCCGGCGCGACCTGCGAGCTTGCCGCTCCGCCGGAAGCCGCAGATGGCAACTGGGGGAAAATCACCATCCACCGCTATGACGGCAGCGGCACACACTGGCCGGCGGTGGTGTTTCCCGCCGCCGCGCTGCAACGCAGTGATTTGAACGACGCGGAAGCTATCTGTTTTGAAGCCTATGCACCGCAGGATACCGTGTTAAAGTTACGCCTGACCTTCACCGGTTCCGGCAAAACGGTTACGCTTTATCAGGATTTGAAGTTGAAGAAAGGTCTGAACCAGATGGTCGTTCCCGGCTCCGTCCTGAACCAGGCCCCGGTGCACAAACTGGAGGATATGCATTTCTTTCAGGAGGATCCTAAAACCGATACGGTGGTATATTTACGCAATCTGCGCATAGTGCTGCCGGAAAAGGACGACGGCAAAAGCATTTTAAAGTTTGCCTCGACACTTGACGCCATCAAGGTACAACCCAAGCCGGGGACCCAAATGACCGTCTGTCCCTGGCCTGAAAATCATCCCGGCTTTTGTGCCAAGGTGATATTGCCGGCCTACCGTCCCGGCGGCGACCAGTGGCCCGGCGTTATTTTACCGGCGGAATCGCTGCGCAATAAAGATTTGAGTAAAGCCGGAGCACTTGTCTTTGATGCTTATGCGCCTGCTCCGGCAACACTTTCCCTGCTTCTGGTTTTTACCGGCAAGGACAAACCGCAAAAACTTTACCATCAATTCAAATTGAATAAAGGATTTCAACAGGTCGCGGTTCCCCGCTCCGTTTTTCAGGATGCTAAAGGCAGTCTGTCTGAAATACATTTTTTCGCGGAATGTCCATCTTCCGGAATCAACTTTTGTTTCGGCAATCTGCGACTGGGGGATGCCGTCACAACGACTGCCGCTTCTGCTGAAGTCATGCCGCCGCTGCGTTCACCCGTGTCAGCAGCAGGCGGCGGACAGACTCCGTTATTCGATTTTGAACAATCCGGTGACACCGCCAAATTCAATGTCCGTCCCGGCACTGAGTTTGCCGTAACCGCCTGGCCTGACGGCGTGGGCGGTTATTGCGGCAAATTGACGTTTTTGCCGTATAAGGACGGCCCCAACCGCTGGCCGGCCGCCGTAATTGAAGAAAAGCAACTGGCATTTAACGATCTTCGCGGAGTCAAGGAACTGCAATTCGACGCTTTTGCCCCCGCCCCCGGCAGCTTCTCGATACGCCTCAGCTTTCCCGGCAGCGGCAAAGTCATCCAGAAATTTTTCCCGGTCATACTTAAATCCGGCCGCAATACGGTTACGATCCCGCGCTATTACTTCGCGGACATCCAGCAGCCGCAACTGCTGGATATCCATTTCTTTCAGGAAATGCCAGCTGCACAAATTACTTTTTTTTTCGGAAAACTCCGGGCAGGCATGCTTGACGCCACCGATGGCCTGGCGGTATTGCGCCGCCAGGACACGTATCTGAATCCCGCTGATTTTGATTCGCTGCCGCGCACGGCGGCAACGGCGGCGCGCAACCAGTTAACCGAGTGCCGTCAACTGCTCCAGACATTGAAGCCGGATTTAAAATTCCCGTCCGCCGCCGAATTTGCCGCCATTGAGAAGATCGGCAAAATGCAGGAGGCGCTGCTGACCGCACACTCCGAAGCCGTAATGCTCAAGAATTGTTTCCCTGAATACGGCTGGGGTTTTGTTCCCGCCCAGGCTCAGGTCATGCGGGAGAATCCGCTGTTTCCGCTGCCGCCGCAAAACATCGGGCGGATCGCTGCCGCGCGCGGAGAAACCGAAGGGGTTCAACTGGCGTTGCAGGCCCGGCAGAACCTGACCGGATTACAGGTTGAAATCGCCGGAGACCTGGTCAATGCCCGCGGGGATAAACTGGCTAAAGCGAATTTCATGGTGGCTCCAGTCGGTTATGTGCTTTGCGGCAAACCGAGCGCTTATCCGGTCAAACGTACCGGCTACTGGCCGGACCCGGTACTGAATTACGCAGACAAGATAGACCTTGCCGCCAAATTGTACCAGGGGTATTTACTGGAAGCCAAAATTCCCGAACGGCAGGCTGCCGGGGTTTATCACGGCGAAGTCGTGGTCAAAGCCGACGGTCTGACGGAACATAAACTGCCATTGGAAGTCAGGGTGTTCAACTTCAATTTGCCCGAGGGCGAACCTTATCCGCTGGCGGTCTCAATCGGCGAAACCCGTCTGGAGAATTTTCCAGCCGGTACTGAAGCCATTAAGGCCTACAAGCAACAATGCGTTGACCTGTATCTGAGCCACCGCATAAATCCGGACAGTCTCTATCATTCCAATCCGCCATCGGCGGAATCAGTCAAATACCGGCTTGACCGCGGCGGCAAAATGTTCAATATCATGTACGTCAACTGCCGCGACAATGAGCTGGAGAACGGTAAATTCCCTGAAGCGCGCCGCAAACAGATACTTGAAAAACTTGATAAAGCCATCCCCGAATACCGCGCCGCCGGAATTCTGGACAAGGCGGTCATTTATGCGTTCGACGAAGCCGGTGACGCCCGTTTCAGGGCCATCAAGGAAATCCTGGGCGAAATCCGGCAGCGCTATCCGGGAATTCCGATTATCACCACGGCCTATGATTTCAGCCTGGGCACGGCCACCGGACTTGATTCAGTCGTGGATATCTGGACACCGCTCACCGAAAAATATGACCGCATGGGCGAATCCATCACCCAGGCCAGAGAACGCGGACGCAAGGTTTTCTGGTACGTCTGCATCAGCCCGCATCGCCCTTACGCCAATTTATACATTGAATACCCCCCCCTGGACGGGCGGCAACTGATGGGCTTCATGGCATGGAAAGGCAAACCGGACGGATTCTTATATTACTCCTTGGCTCTATGGCAGGACATTACGGTGAAACCGGACGGCAGCCTGAAATATGCCCTGCGCAGAAACCCCATGCGCGGTGCGCCGCTGACTGATTGGGCGGGGGCATCCTGGCTGGATAACAACGGCGACGGCACACTGGTCTATCCCGGCGAAAACGGCCCCATTCCATCCATGCGGCTGAAAGCCATGCGGGACGGTCTGGAAGATTACCACTATATGCTGCTGCTGAATGCCGCAGTGCAGTCGGCAAAAGCCGGTAAGGTAAAAATGCCTGATGCGTGGTTGAAAGCTGCGCAGTCAGCTTTAGCAGTGAACCCGGAAGTGGTCAGCAGCCTGACCGTATTTTCCACGACTCCGGAAGTCCTGCTGGCTGAGCGGCTCAAAATCGCCGAATTGATCGAACAGTTCGAAAATACCCAAGCAAAGTAATCCATGCCGCGAAAAGATTTGTATTCGGCAGTCAAAAGTCTATATTGATACGAATACGTTAATGATCCTTACACCCTCTTGCACAAGGAGCTGATATTGTGAAATTTGCCGCCTGTATAATTGCTGGAATGATGTCTTTGCTTACTGTACATGGAACAACCGTATATCAATGCGAGTTCAAACCGGATCAGCTCAAAGACTGGAATATACCTTCGTCCGCAACCATTGAAACAATTAATGGCAACCCGCTACTCAGCATTACCGTCAGCCCGGAAGACGGCGGGGGGAAACAGAATTTCGCCACCCGCAAATTCGACCTGACGCCATACAGGAACAAGATTTTATTTTTGAGCTGCAAGATCAAAGCCGGACAGGTTACGGTTCCCAAACAGTCCTGGAACGGAGTGAAGTTCATGGTTAATTTCCATACCGGCGGACTTGAAACCTGGCAGCATATTAACAATGTATGGGGAACATTTGACTGGAAGGAATACTCCTTTTCCTTTCCGGTGCCGAATGACGCCCAAAGCGGAACCCTGTCGCTCGGCTTGCAGGATTGCAGCGGAACCGTAAAGTTCTCAGATTTAAAAGTCATGACGGCTGATTTGCAGTCGCTCTATCCGGTGCCGCCCGTGCCAGAAAAATTCAAAGCGGAATACACCGGACGGGTCAGCGGGATGCCCCGTCTGCGCGGCGTAATGTCGCCGCCCCAATACCGCAGGAGTGACTTGGAAGACCTGGCCAAATGGGGGGCAAACCTGATCCGCTGGCAACTGGTACGCGCCTGGGGCAAAGCCGGAACTGATCGCGACCAGGCTGAATACTCCAAATGGATAGACAGTAAAATCGCCGAACTGGACCAACTGCTCACGGACGCCGGACGGCTGGGGATCAAAGTCGTGATCGACTTGCATTCACCGCCGGGCGGACGCTATGAAAACCGCAGTATGGCAATGCTCTACGAAGAAAAATACGCGCAGCAGTTCATTGAAATATGGGAACGCATTGCAAAGAAGTTCAAAGGACATGAAGCCGTATGGGGTTACGACCTGATCAACGAGCCTGTCCAGGGCATGCCGGCCTTATATGACTATCTGACGATTCAGATTATGGCGGCGAACGCGATCCGGAAGATTGACCCTGACGTCCCGGTCATCATTGAATCAAACGAATGGGACAGCCCCGCCTCCTATAAATATCTCGGACCGCTGCCCATGAAGGATGTAATCTACCAGGTTCACATGTATGTTCCCGGAGAATTCACCCATCAGGGCGTTAACAATAACTGGGGCGAAACATCAAAAGGCAAATTAATCACTTATCCCGGTTTAATCAGCGGCAGCGAATACAACCGTGAAACTCTGCGCAAAGTGTTGCAGCCGGTCATTGACTTTCAGAAAAAATACGGCGCGCGCATCTACGTCGGGGAATTCTCCGCCATCCGCTGGGCGCCCGGCGCCGCGCAATACCTGGATGACTGCATTTCTATTTTCGAAGAACACGACTGGAACTGGACTTATCATGCATACCGGGAATGGACCGGCTGGAGCGTCGAGTACAGCAACGTCTGGAATGACAACACCCCATCCACCCGGGACACCGACCGCAAAAAGGTACTGCTGAAATGGTTCGAAAAAAATCAGAAGCCGTCCGACAGTAAAAAATAAAGTTACTTTCAGAATTAGGCCATGCGGTAATTTATCTATTATGTGGATGAGTCATAGCGCATAGATTTGCCAGGAAGCAGCGACAATGTGTCTTTAGAACAATGTTTCCGGAACGATGTTTCAAGTTTGACATTTTTGCCGAAACTTAATTTAAAGGTCAATGCCTTTGAACCTGAATTGACGATGCACAGATGTCTCAATACGCTGTTTTTCAGTGAGTATGAGATTGACAGTCCCTGTTCAACGCGCAAGTTTCTGACGCTGCAATCGGGCCAGGAGTCCGGGATTCCCGCCCCTATCTGCACGGTATCGGCATAAACATTGACTGCCATCCGGCTCAGAGCGGTCAGAAAAGAAGCGTGTGCCGTCGCCATCCAGTGTTTATACAAACTGCCGTCCGGTCTCACCTGCTCGGGAAATCCGCCCAGGCGATTGGTGTTTTTGCAACAGGCATCCAAATAAGCGGAGGCTTTGCGGGGATCGCCCAGGGATGCCCAAATTGCCGCCGCCCAGGCCTGAAACCAGGGAACATTGCGAGCGTCCTGACGGGGACATCCGCAACGGCAGACATCGACGAAACGCCCGCGGTTCCGCCACAATCCGGTCATGGTTCTCCGGGCGGACTCGTATTCCGGGTCAAGCAGAAAGATCATGGAGCCGAAACTTGGTGAATTCGCGCCCTGAGCAGCAAGGAGCAGGCCGGCCGGATCATGATTTGCTTTCAGTCCCAGTTCCATTTTACGCAGGATGCGTTCATACTGCGGGGATATCCCGACATTGAGGATTTGCGCCGACTCGATCAGGCAGCCTAACGCTTTGATGGTCGCCCCGGCGGTCCAGGTGTCGTTGCCGCGTCTGCACCTTGTGGATTCGTCCACCCCTTCGCAATTAACAATCACGGCGGAGTCGACATCCTCCCGGACGCCGTAGGAAACGATGAAATCCACCGCATCCCTGATGACCGGAAAGAGGGTTTGCAATTGTGCGTGATCTCCGGTAAAACGGAACTGGTTGAACGCGGCAACGGCGACAACGGCGTTATTGTGGAATTCGTCAATTTCAAGGAGATGATTGCAACGGCCATGACGGTCGGTACACCAGCCGTAACGGGCGCCATCGCCGCGTCCATATTTTTGTTTCCAGAGTTCGGCATTGCGGCGGGCCTGCGGCAGGATTTTCAAGTTGAACAGACTTAGCTTTTCGGCTTCCACCATTTTATTGTTACGCAGAAAAGCCTCGTGCATGAAGAATGAATCCCAGAAAATCTTACCCTGCCATAGCCACGGATACATGCCGGTCGGCGTGGAGCCGTCAACAGGATGCTGATGCGCTTTCAACAGATAATTGCTGACCGTGTACAGATAGTCGATATCCGGATTGCCGGTGCGAATTGAGGAACGGCGCTGATAAGAGTTCCAGGCGGTTGCGTGCTCTCTGAGAATTCCGGCATAATTCATGGAGGTTATCTTGTTGCGGATAGTCTCCGCAGCCCGTGCAGGATCGTCATAATCAAGGGTGTCGCCGATGAACAGATATTGAGTGAACTGCATTTTCGGACGAATATTGCGTACTGAGATGCGACCGCCCCTCCAGGCCAGGCGACCGCCCTCGGCGCCAATCTGTCCGTCGATGGCCGGCGGATCAGTCAACAGCATGGCAATACCGCTCCAGGCAGAGGATGCATACCGGGCGGTCATGCCGCGATAGCGGTCATCCCGGGCAAATTCATATTTAACTTCCGGCTCGTCTCCCTCGGGACGGGAAAGGACAAATTCGACAGCAGCGTCCCCCGCGGGAACTGCAATAAATTCAAAATGCTCGACCAGCAAATGATCGACCGCAAGAAAAGTTGTCACTTTGAACTTGAACCCGGCGGCCTCGGCACTGGTATGCAGAACGGCGCGACAAGGCTCGAAACGCTGTTCGAAATCCCGGATCAAGTGCTGTTCACCGTCAAGCGTTAACATATAGCCGGTAAAGAACAGCGGGCAAAGGGCGGAATCACCATCGCCCTTGCGGCGGTCCGCCTTAAACCAGCAGCGGTCAATGTGTTCGAGTCCTTTGTCAC
>CAIJKT010000938.1 GCA_903821255.1 uncultured Lentisphaeria bacterium
TCCGCTTCGACATGGTCAAGATCGCGGTTGACTGCGGCGCCAGACTGGTCGCTTTCGAAAAACCCATCGGCGAAAATATGCATGAGGCGATCAAGGTCAAGCAGCTCATTGACCAGTCCGGAATCAAAGCCGTCGTCAGCCATCAGCACCGCTACGGGGTTCATTACCAGAAGGTCAAAGAGATTGCCGCCAGCGGCAAACTCGGCCGCCCCCAGATGGTTTACGCCTCCGCCACCGGCTGGATGGCGCACATGATGAGCCACATGATTGACTACATGAGCTGGTACAATGACTATGCCGATATTCAGTGGGTCATGGGACAGGCTGCCGGCAAAGGCAAGATGAACGACAATCACCCCTCCCCTGACTTCATCGTCGGCGTCATTCAGTACGCCAACGGGGTCCGCGGCTACGTCGAATGCGGCGCGGGCGCGCCCGATCAGCCGGAAGTCGAAAAATGGTGGGGCAAAAACCGCATCGGCATCCAGGGCACCGAAGGCTTCGCCGAAGTCCTGACCAACGGCGGCTGGCGCGCAGTCACCAGCGACGGCGTTCAGAGCGGACCCGGCGCCATGAACTACGATCTGGATATGCCGCACTACATCAATGATATCGCGGCATGGCTCAAGGATAACTCCAAGCCCCATGAATGCTGCTTTGCCAATGCTTACAAAGGCTTTGAAGCCATGATGGGCATCATGCGCTCCGCCGCCAACGGCGGACAGATCGCCATGCCCCTCCCCGACGGCCCCAGCGAACTGGAACTCCTGAGAGCCAATCTCCCGGATGTACCGGTTATCGCCAACCCCGTCAATGTTAAAGAATTCCTGGGCTGAAACCAATCCTGAATTCCAGGCAATTATATGCCGGAGCTTTCCGCGGGATAGCTCCGGCATTTTTTATTTATTTCCCAGCGACCCGATTTCTTTGCGATAACGGTTGGGGGGGAAGCCCATGATCGACTTGAAACGGCGGCTGAAATGGTACTGGTCAACGTAACCCAGTTCGGCGGCCACGGCGGCCACGCTTAATTCACTGCCGGTCAGCATTTCAGCGGCTTTCTGCAACTTCAGACGGTCAAGATAGATTTTCGGCAGCATGCCGGTCTGCTTTTCGAAAATCCGGCGGAACTGGTCATCGCTCAGCCCGCAGAAATCGGCCATCTCCTCAACTGTCCACCAGCGGTGAATCTGCTGTTTCATCGTCTCGATCAGCTTGTCCACCAGCGGCGAATCTTTCCGGCCCCTGGCTTTATTCTCATTATAGATGTCAAACAGCAGCCGCTGAAGCGCAAAATTCGCGTTGAGCTGGGAATCCACCGCCGGGTCCGCGGCCAGCTTCATGATCGGCCGCAGGCGGCGCCCCTGGCCCATCTCGTAAATTCCATCCCTGATCACTCCGCTGCGATACAGCAAATCGGCAACCGGACCGGCAAAACATATGGAATCCTCAAAATACTTGTCCCTGTCGCCGCCGTACCGGTTGACAAACCCGGGCGAAATTATAATGCCCTGACCGGGCTTGACCGCGAGTTCATGATCCGGCGGATACCAGAATTTGCCGTCGCCTTCGATCAGATATGAAATGGAATAATATTCGAAATATCTCGGAGTGGTGCGGTAATAGCCGCCGGCCGGCGCCGGAAAGTTGCCGGTATGGAGAATCCACAAACCATAAGCTTTATGTACCGGCTGAATCCCTTTCGGCATCCGGTGGACTTCGCATTTTTCCCTTATGGTCTGCATTATTTTGTCATTCATGATGCGGTTTTTATCCATTTAATTATTTTTATTAACCGGTATAATATATATCAAATAACTTATTTTGAACAGGTGAAATTATATTTTCAGTAAAATTACTGTAAATTGTAATAATCAACTAAAATCCAAATCAATGTAAACGGAGTTGAAAAATGACAGCGAAAGCTAAACAAATCGGAGTAGCGGTAATCGGAGCCGGCGGCAGAGGCAAGGGCGTAACTTTAAATCTGCTTAAAGACTCAAAGTACCATGTCAAAGTAATGTCGGTATTTGATCCGGACAAGGCGATGTCCCAGGCCGCGCTGGACTGCTGGAATGACCAGGATATTAAAATCTGCGACACCTATCAGAAAGCCATCAGTACTCCGGGCGTTGACTGGGTGCTGGTATTCTCTCCGAACGCCTATCACAAGGAACATATCATTGCCGGGTTTAAGGCGGGCAAGCATGTGTTTTCGGAAAAACCGCTGGCGACCACCATCGAAGACTGCCAGGCGATTTACAAAGCTCATCAGAAATCAAAGCAGCTTTTCGCCACCGGTATCGTGCTGGGCTTCGCCCCGATCTACCGAAAAGCAAAGGAACTAATCGAATCCGGCTGGCTCGGCTAAATATTGAGCATAGACGCCAACGAGAACATCACCCCGGCGCA
>CAIJKT010000939.1 GCA_903821255.1 uncultured Lentisphaeria bacterium
AAGCGTGTATATTAAGGGTTCTAAGTTAAAGAATAATAAAAATTCTTAAGGAACACATATAAAATGGGTGAAGCAATCAAGGCATTTGTCATGGGGGCGGCTGGTGCATTTGATCTGTCTGGAAATATATTCAGACAGAATACGCGCCAGTTATTGAAAGAGGCTGAAACTCGCACTGCCGCAATGACCGCGCTCAGAAAGCGGATTGATGCCAAATCCACCAGGCGGCTTAGCGCTGGTGATTCCATTGCCCTGGACTGGAAAAACATCGGCAGCGATATGCGCAAAGCAATCTCTTCTGAAACTCTTAGTTTAAAATGAACAGCAATAAGAATATCCCCGCCAAAGCGCGGCATATGATTCCTAACTCTGTGCAGATTACTCAAACACAAACTACTCTTCATTCCGGACCGCTTCCGTCTGCGGATGAACTGGCAAAATATGAACAGTTGCAACCGGGTCTGATTGCAAAGATTGTGGAGACTGCCGATAAAGAGCAGGATCACCGTTTCTATCTTCAAAAAGAGGAGATAAGTCAACAGGCGGAGACTCTGGAAATATCGCGCAGTGAAAGCAAAAGGTCGGATTATGCGTTGAAAATTTACAGCCGCAATAGTCTGCTCGGTTTGATTTTTGCTTTTTTAATTGCGCTTGCTGTTCTGGCGGCTACTGTTTTATGTATTTATCTAAACCATCCAATTCCGGGTTATATTCTGGGCAGCGGCGGCGTGGTAATGATAGTCTACATATTTATTTCCGGCAGCAACCATCTGCCTAAAAATGATATAAAGTCCAAACAAACAGGAGGAAAGAGCCATGAACACCGTGAAAACGATTAGTGCTAACTTTGGCGGAGAAACTGTCACTTTCAAAAGCAGTGTTCTGCCGTTCGCTGAAGAAGGACGTAAGTGCAGAAAAGTTTCAGCGGCCAGATGCAAGCCTGCGCTTAACGCTCCTGGAAGGGTGAAGCGACTTTCCAGGGAAGAAGCTATTGCTTTTTTTAATAAAATCAATATGTAAATGAAATGACGTGTGCCGACGGTTGCTGCGATCCGTATTTTTTGTAACAAGCCGCCGGCAAATAATACGGGGTTGATAAAATGGCGCTGCTTTTACGCGGAAAAATCTGGTATGTCTATTATCGCGGCCCCGAAGGCAGGATGGTCAGCGTATCCACCGGATTGAAAAAGAAAAAAGATGCCGAAGCGGCCGCCGCTGCCAAAATGGCGACCAACCGCGCCGACAAACAACGCTCCCGCCTTAACCGGCTGCTTGCTCCCGCCGTTCCAGCTGCTCCCTCTCCCGCGACTGCGGGATCCGTGTCCAGTCCTTCCTCTTTCCTTTTTCCTTCTTCCTGCTCCCCGTCCCGCTCCCGGCGGTTGAAACTCTCCGCGCTGCTGGAAACCGTCGAAAAATACCGGGAAATCTCTGCCGATCACCGCAAGACTTTCAGCCGTTTCATTAAAACACTGCCGGCGGATACCGTATACTGCGACCAGGTAACCCC
>CAIJKT010000940.1 GCA_903821255.1 uncultured Lentisphaeria bacterium
CGGCGTCCAGGCAAACGCGCCGGCAGCAATTCCGATCTTCGTTACAATTTTAGAGGCATCGCCTGAAATCATGCACCAGTCGGCATCCAGCCTTCTCTTGCATCTACCAGCAAGCTCCCCGACGGTTATCGGTGCCGTCGTACAGGTTTTGATGATCCGGTTGCAGTCTTCGTCGGCAACCAGGCCTACTGTCGCGATTAGTGAATCAACCACGCCATACTGCGACAGAATGTCCGCCCCGTCGTGAACCCGGTAGACCGCAATGCCGTTCTCATCCAGAAGCGACCGTATATTCTTATTAGCTTCCTTGTCCGTTTCCTCTATTTCATGTTCAACCCCGTACAGGTATCCGCTTTTCCCATAAAACAATGTTTCATGGGAAATAATGAGGTTGACATCGGCGGAGGCAGCGGAACGCACACAGCCCTCATCCACCATCCATGTGGAAACGATTCCTGTGCATTTCCGGTCCGCGAGCAAATTATTATGGAGCCAACCGTCACATTTGTAGTTGATGAGGCTGTAAAAGTCAACCTCCCCGGATATCCGTCTGACGACTTCTAAGATTTTCATGGGAAATGGCGTTTCTGGTAAAAGTTTAGTTTCATAAAGTTACTTTTTTTGAAAATATTTTTATATTTTTCAAAACCTATCAATCCCTTTCAACTTTTTTTCATTAACCTCCTGTTTCTTGTTTTAATGCTATTGACATAAACGACAACTTATTGTATAATCATAGATACCACCCACTGCATTCGGCAGGACTCCAAGCCGGATGCGTTTCCTTACGTTTTGATGTAGTAACTATATTAATATTGGGGAATGCATCGTGGGCTGGCAGGAAAAACAAAGCCATAATCCAAGCCGGGTCAAACATCCGTTTTGCCCGTTCGACAAATTCTGCATATTTCTCAAAGGCGAATCTCCTGATGCGATTCTGGCGGAAAGAGCTTATCTTCGCAAACGCGTTGACGACCTTGAGTTTGCCATGGACTTTTCCAATTTCCAGATCAGGAAACTTCAGGCGCAAGTCAAGGAACTTGAAGAATCCAGAGCCCAGCTTCAAACAGAACTTGTCCAAGCACTCCAGGCTCCTTTCAGAAAATATGAAAAGAAGGAGCCGTCTGAAAATCCGAAGAAACTGGGCGCACTGTTTGGACACAAGGGGCATTTCAGACAAAAGCCTGATCAAATAGACAAGACCGTTGACGTTTATCTTGATAAATGCCCGCACTGCGAAAGCAGGAATATTTCTCCATGCAACCACATTACCAGCCACATTCAGGAAGACCTTGAGTCCGGCAAGCTGACCACAAGTTGCTTTATACATTATTATTACTGGTGTCCCGATTGTAAAAGCGTTGTCCACGGCTGGGGCGAGAACGAAATTCCCAACGCCTTTATCGGGCCGGAAGCAAGAGCCAAGACTTCTTTCCTTCGCCATGAAATCAAAGTTTCTTATGACGACGCCCAGCGGACGCTCCAGCATCTTTGCGGATTGACTATCACGCCCGGAGCCATCGTCGGATTCGACAACAAACTTTCTAAAAAAGGAGAGCCGCTTTATGAGGCCTTGAAACAATCGCTCCCCCTGACACCGTACATTCATGCCGATGAGACCGGCTGGAAGCGCGACTGGCTTTGGATTTTCACCAATCCGCAAATCGCTTTCTTTCATATTAATGAGAGTCGCGGATCCAAAGTGGTTGTTGACCATCTCGGGGAATTTTACAACGGCATTCTGATCAGCGACTTTTATAACGCCTACCGGAACAAGGTCGGATCCTTCGCCAAGCAGAAATGCTGTACGCATCTGCTCCGCGACGTCAAGGCGATTCTCGACAATAAACTTCTGCAGAACCCGGATGCCGAGGCATTCCTCAAGGCTCTTAAAAAGCTTATTCAGGATGCTATTTTTCTTCATGATCAATACTCCATTCTTTCTGCCGAAGAATACCGTTCCGGCAGAAAGGCAATTCTAAAAAGGTTCAGGACGCTGTACCAGCATTCACCATTGTCGCACCACGAAGCCGACAACATCCGCAAGCGGCTGATAACCCATAAAAACGAACTCTTCGTCTTCCTTAAATACCCGGCGATTGAGCCCACAAACAACCGGGCAGAGACCGGGATTCGCAACAGTGTCCTTTTCCGGAAAATCACTTTTGGCAACCGGACCATACAGGGCAAAAAGAACGTTTCCATCGCTATGACAATCATCCGAACTGCCAAGCTGCGCTTGCTCAATCCCATCAAAATATTGCAGTCTATCATGACTGGCGGCGTCACGCCCGGACTCCTTGAACAGTTCGGGCTCTCGGTAGCAATGTCGATGGCTCCTTGATAAAGGGAGGCTTCCGCCGAAGACTTTAAGGCACGGCAGCCCATCATGACCAAAGGCGGCATGCCTGGACTCATGAAACAGTTCGGACTCGCGACTGCAATGTCGATGGACGCTTGATAAGAGCGCGGTTTCGCCGAAGGCATCATCTCGCCGACAAAATCGCCGAAGTGACACTCCGCCCCGGACTGGGAACCGGGGACATCTTCTGTCTCTTGATGATTTTTTCGCATCACATTTTTCATTGTCAACATTGACTTGCGTCATCCTTTTTCGATGATTTCTAACGCTTCCTGACAAACAGAAAAACCAACCGGGTACCGGAAAATATTTTCCGCAAATCTATCTCTGCCCGGTTTTTGGTTTTGCCATTCATGTTCATTTGTACTCAACTTTTTTGAACTAAACTTTTACTCTTTCTTCTTGCAGGCCTCGGCGAGCTTGCCGAAAAGATCGTACTTCAGCGACGGGTGACGTATCCCCACTTTCGTGTCGTAGTACGCCATGCCGAGATTGCAGCGCGCA
>CAIJKT010000941.1 GCA_903821255.1 uncultured Lentisphaeria bacterium
CGCTTTCTGAAACGGGATTTACCCATCATCCTGATGAACGACCAATCCCTGCGTAAAAAATTCCATCTCGTCCACCAGCAACAAGTTACTAGTCTGAACCACAACCTGAACAAAGGAATGGCTGGTGGTCTGATTAAGGCGTTACCGCCAAGAGAGACGATGCATCTCAGCAAGATCTTTTGGTTGGTTGCACTCTTCTGGCCAACGTTCCTTGAAGTAAGCGGTGACGGCTTTACTGAAGAGAATCTGGAAGAAGGCATTGACCTTATTCGGCTTCTAAACAAAATGTTGATGCCTGATAAAGGGGAAAAACAACTCCACCTGGAGGACCAAATATGAAAATCGGACTGCAAACATGGGGTAGCGAGGGTGATATCAGGCCGTTCACCTCACTTTCAGCCGCTTTGAAGCTTGCCGGTCACGATGTCACTCTGGTTGTTACTGATAATGCCGGTAGAGATTACTCAGGAATAGCCAATAGATATGGGTTTAACCTGAAGGCTTTGCCAGGGCCGATCATATCTGACAAGCATGAAGCCGCAAAGGTATGGCAGTCTATCATTGATGCCGGGAACCCCATTAAGCAGGCTGAGATGATTATGACCTATGGGTTCGACCCGGTAATAGAATCCATGTACGAAGCAGCAAAGGAGCTATGCGCTGAGAGCGAACTGGTTGTTGGCCATTTCTTTGTATTCCCGCTTCGTGTGGCAGCGGAAAAAGGAAAAGTTCCAATGGCTACCGTTAATATTGTACATAATTGCATCCCATCGAACTACATATGCCCGCCTGGACTGCCAGACCTTGGCAAATGGTTTTATCCATTGGGTTGGAAACTTGTAAGAATAATGATTGGCAAGATATTCCTGCCAAGGGTGAATGCACTTCGCACCAGAGAGGGATTAGCACCGAACACCGACGTTATGTCTCAAACATGGGCGGCAGAACGCTTGAACCTCCTGGCAGTCAGTCCGACAATCTGTAATCGTCCACAAGACTGGGACGAAAAGCATCATGTGTGCGGATTCTTCAACCCACCAGACGAGGAAGGTAAAGAAGCTTGGCCGGGTGGCCTAGAGTCGTTTATCAATGCCGGTTCGCCACCAGTCTATTTTACTTTTGGCAGTATGATGCTATCCGACCTGACAGTGATACGAAAAACTCTGAATATCTGGCAGGAGGCAGTAAAACAAGTGAAATGCAGAGCAATAATGCAGGTGCCGTGGGATGACTTGTCGGTATTTGAAATTGAGAGCAACATATTCATGGTCAACCGTTCGCCCTACGCCGAAGTGTTCCCTCGTTGTTCTGCCATCGTCCATCATGGAGGAGCAGGTACAACGCAGTCGAGTTTGCTCGCAGGGAAACCATCAGTCGTGGTGGCACACATGGCTGATCAAACATTCTGGGGTTCTGAATTGGAGCGGCTTGGAGTTGCAGGAAAACTCTTGCAACGAAAAACTTTCCATCCCAAAAAACTTGCTGCGATATTACTTCAAGTTATTTCCAACCCAGCAATGAGCTGCAACGCTGAAGCATTAGGGAAGAAAATGTCCGATGAAAATGGGACACTTAATGCATTGCACATCATAGAGGAATATTTTATATCACAATCATTATAGTAAATATTATTTACTTTGAAATCTGAATTGTCGCCCACTTTTCAGAAAACTCACGTTCTCCCTAAAAACCAAGTCATTGTTGACTTAGTGTTACAAATTCCAAGGTTAAGTCGGCTCACTGATCATCGATTTAATTTCTTCCTGAGCCTGTTCGTCGGTTAGGATAACTTC
>CAIJKT010000942.1 GCA_903821255.1 uncultured Lentisphaeria bacterium
GGCTTCTTCCACCTTCCGGATAAAGGCACCGACCTCTTTAGTATACTTCATCTCTATCTTTACCGGCCGCACTTGATCGCCGAACTGTTTGCTCAGTTCCCGCGTAAGCTTCTGACTGGAATAAGTGTTGCTCATGAGGCATCCTCCCAAAATCCGTTATGTTAAGTACTTAAATATTCTCTATAAGTATTTATCAATCTAATCCCTGCCAAACGGCTTTTCAAGAAAAATCCAAAAAAAATCCAAAAACGAATTGGCGGCAATTCGTCAGCCATCTTGAACTGGACGTTATTTCAGCCATTGCTGATTGCTGATTAAGAACCGTCCTGCATAGTTCGACAGGGGAAGCACTTTAGACTCAAATAATGACGTGTGCTACCTGGATACTCAGGCTTTTATGGAATGATTTTGATAAATTTATAACGGCAGTCATTCTGCTGCCATTGCAGTAAGTGAACGGCATGTTTGATAATATGCGTCCTATTACGCCCGGAGGACTTTACAGCATTTACAGTTGTGATGTAAAATAGAAGTGCTGCTGAATCAGGGTAAATTGAAACAGCGGCACTGTAAATCGGGAAGAACTTTGCAGACTGGAACTATCTTTTTCGTATCATGGATTCGTCAATTGAACATTCGGGGAAGTTTTTCAGATATAATCTTTCCCATTACTGCCAGAGCGCCATTTTCATGCTGGCATTGCTGAAACTCCGGCTCGGTAATCGGAACCGCCCACAAGGGATCCACTTTGTCGCCATTTATGTGAAGGGTGTTATAAAAACACTCATTCTCGAAAAACGGCGGCATAAATAATATATGGGTAAATTCTGACTCTCCAACATGCAGGCAGATGCCCATAGAGTATAAGCTCTGCCAGTGTAAAAAAGTCTTATTTTTGAACGGCATCAAGGACAATATGTCTAAAAGCCCGAACATCCAGCCGTACGGTTCTCTGGCATACATAATAAGCTCGGTGCGACCTGACGTCCGCTTATTATCAAGCGGGATATTCTGCTTGACTTCACTAATACCGCCGGTTATTAGCGTATACCCCGGCCTTTTAGGAGCAGGCTTAAATTTATAGAATTCAACAAACACATCTGTACTTGTATCTCCGGATTGTAGTATTTGATGATCCATTTCTCCAAGATACTTCTTATAATGGTTTTCTCTTATAATTACATTATCGGAAGTCTTCTCTGAATTTAAAGTACTTTTTTTCATGTTTTTTCTCATGTTCTTTTTCTTGTTTTTTCTCATGCTTTCTTTCACGTTCTTTTTCATGATCTCTTTCCTTGCGTTGATTTTTTTGTGCGTAACTATCCAATAACGGCAGTAAGTATTTTCCTACAAAAAAAATGGAAAATGCTTAATGAAAGACATGAGAGATATTCTGAATTTCAGAGTGGGGATTATTTTTATATAATCCCAGCTTTTCATTAATCATTAAGTTTTCCATTGACTGTCAAATCGTTGAGAATATCGATAGGAAAATCGCATGGCATTGAATGTTATTTCACTGAAAAACAAGGGAGCTGATGTAGAGGGTTACCCCCATGTAAAGTCTGTAAACTATAACTGAAATAAATGATAATGATTACTGATTAAAAAAAGAAATAATGATTTAAAAACTGACTTAATGGCTGAAAGTCAAGGGTAAAAAGGGACCGAATATACGGGCTATTTTTCTTATCGGATTATGGGAATATTACAGAATGTTTTTTATCAGTGTAGAAGACCAAAATCCACTACAGAAGAAGCCATTACCGCCAGATGATTCTTATGATCATGGTGAATACGGATATTAGCAGCAACAAGCCGATACCGGCCAATACATATAGCATTTTACCTCCTTGTTTCAGACAACTGAATGTTATGATTATTAATAGGGAAAATACCTGCGGTCTTTAATGCTGGAACGGATTAATATTATTCTGATCTGTTTTTCAATAAAGACTGAATGGCAAAGAATATCGGCGGCGTAACGCCATGTTCTAATTGTCAGGATTGTCATTCATACCGTCAGTGCTGCGTATATCACGGACGGTCTTTGGACGTGTTTTATATTCTGGAAAAAATTAAAAAGAAAAGCTATCATACGGCAATCGGGAACTGCCAAACTCTCTGACATATCTGGAAGCTGAACCTTTGGTGGTAACTTTAGCCAGATACCCAAGCCACATGAAGCTTTCATCCAGACAATTCCTGTCGCCACTGGTAAGCATACGACTGTTGATACGGACATATCTTTTTCTGGCATCTCCGACCAACCCCAGGGTATCGCACCAAAGCTCTTCCACTTTTTGAATGCTCTTCCTTTTGTTCCGGA
>CAIJKT010000943.1 GCA_903821255.1 uncultured Lentisphaeria bacterium
CAGAGACTGAACATGGCCGCTTCCGCTGCCGGTCATGTATAAGTACAGGAACCGCAAGCCTATCAGAAATCCGGCTCCGAATACCACGCAGGCAATAGTACAAAGGAAAGCAAAAGGACGATATATTACAAAAACCCGCAACATGGTAAATATAGACTTGCGGACATAACTGGGTATACTGCTGACTAAACGAGACGGGCGCAGATCTTCATTCACCCGTATTGGCACCGACAATACTTTTAGATTTTTATGCCCCGCCTGGATAATCGTTTCTAAAGTATAAGTATAACGGGTAAAAACATTCAACTGCAATGCACCGTTCCGGGAAATGGCGCGAAAACCGCTGGGGGCGTCAGCGACATCGGTACCGCTGACTTTCCTGACCATCCAACTGCCAAGCCGCTGGAGTTGTTTTTTGAGGAATGAAAAATGTTCGATGGTACCAATTGGTCTGACCCCGATTACCATATCCGCCTCTTTGCGTAAAATCGGAGCTACAATTTTCTCAATATCTTCTGCACAATACTGGTTATCGGCATCAGTATTGACGATGATATCAGCGCCGAGTTCAATACAGGCATTCAGACCGGTCATGAATGCTTTAGCCAGCCCCATATTATGAGTGTGACGCACGATATGATGTACGCCGCATTTCCCGGCTTCGGCGACTGTATCGTCCACACTGCCGTCATCAATTATTAAATATTCTATCGTATCAATCCCGCTAATATTTTTCGGCAGTTCACGCAATGCAATTGCAAGGGTTTCTGCTTCGTTATAGCATGGAATCTGAATTATTAGTATCATGAAAGAAAAATCCTAACCGTTAATCATTATAATCTGCCTTTTAATATTTCCTGTCAACACGACATATTCAAGAATCCATTAAAGAATTCGCTTGCAAAATAATTATTGCATATCATATTAACGGCTTCGATGCGCACATATGGAAATCAACTTTACGAAACATAATTATAACGGGACAAATGACAATTTCAGACCAGATAAACAAGGCATCAAACAAATATTCTATACTGCTGGACAAATGGCCGGAACGGAAAATAATTCTCAGCCTGGTTGTACTGTCTCTTTTTTTCAGGCTGTTGACTTCACAGTTTATCGAAAGAAGCGGCGACGCAATCCATAAATGGGCCGTACTGCGATGCTTTGTCGAAACCGGAAACTGGTATCCAGCGGTAATTGATCACCACATGTTACGCTGGAGCATTAACTTTCCTGTACTGTTAATCCAGAAAATTTTCGGAACATCGCCGCTGGTTTATTATATATTTCCCTGTCTAGTTTCTATTGTCTGTGGAATATTGATCTACAAAATAACTGCCAGGCTTAGCAGCCGAACTGCCGGAATAGCAGCTTTCCTGATTTTTTCGATTTTTCCGCTAACGACTCGCGAAAGTACGCAGTTTCTGCCTATGCTTCCGGCATGTATGTTTATTCTTGCTGCAATCTATTTCCTGTTAAAATGGATTGACAAATCACAAATCCGTTACGTAATATTTGCGGCAATGGCTATCCTGTGCGCCTACGGCAGCAAAGAAACTTCCCTTTACTGGACACCAGGCATTGCTTTATTCATGCTGTTATTCAACCCGGACCGTAAAATATGGTTCAGTATCTGGCGTTTCAAGGTCGGTCCCGCAGTCATTCTTTTTACAGTGATTATCCTGACCGGCTTGCTGGCCGAAACTGCAATTCTCAACGCCATGTTCAACAGTAGATTTGGCCGGCTGGAATTAGTCAGCAAGACCCATTTTAATTACAGTATGTCGGTTTTCTACACTTTCGGGGAATGGCTGTTTTCGTTTTTGCGGCCATTGTCATTCAAAGGCAAGTACTTTGATTCAATGCCCAAGAATTTCATTATTATATTAGGGTTGATCAGTGCGTTTTTATGGCTGTTCAAACAAAAAAAGAGTATCGAAAA
>CAIJKT010000944.1 GCA_903821255.1 uncultured Lentisphaeria bacterium
AAGAAATACTGTTCGTCTTCACCGACGTGCATGATCTGGATCAGGTTGGGGTGGTTGCTGATTAACCGGCAGTAGTTTTTGATGCCGTTGAATTCGCGCTGCCAGCCGGTGCCGTACATTTTCTTGGAAACGATTTTAACGGCCAGCAGCCGGCCGCTGATATCTTCCGCCTGCCATACCTCGCCGTAGGTGCCGCAACCGCAATATTCACGCAGGATATAGTCATGGAAGCGCTGGTCAGGGGCGAACGCGCCCAGGAAGCCCTGTCCGAAGTGTTTTTTGTTGCTGTTCTCGTCCATAATGTCAATCCTCCGTAATCATTATCAATAAAGCATTTACTCGCGTTCTAAAATCATCTGTACTCTGAGTTATCTGTGCTGATTACGCCGGAAAAAAGAGGGCGCTCAGTCACACCCTGTCAAAGGTACCGCCAAGCACCCTGCTGAGCATGTGAAAGAACGCCCAAAGGAGCGAACTTTCAACATCGTTTCTCAGCAAAAAATTGGCGGTTCTATGACAGAAACGTGTCGAAAATCAATAAATGACTTCTATAAAATTTTAGTTGTAATGTTCAGTTAGTTTGAGTCTTTATCTCCTGAAAATAGTTCAGTTATTATTATAAAGCAGGGAAGTCCATTTGCAAATGAATTGTCCGCCTTTGTTCGGGTAATCTTGGTGCGGATCAAAACAATATTGTTATGCTCAAGGAACAAAGCGCTTCTGCTTTTCAGTCTCCGCAGATTCTGGCCGTATCAAGCTGCGAGACTCGTTCTTTCAAGCTTTTGCCGGAGCTGAATTTTACCACTGATCGTGCCGGTATGAGCACAGTTCTTTCCGGATGCTTGGGATTGCGTCCGACCCGGGCCTGGCTCTGTCTTACTTCAAACACGCCGAAGTTACGCAGTTCGACCGTATGCCCGGCGGCTATTTCATCCGCCAGACCATCCAGTAGTTGCTGCACCACGACAGTCACATCCTTCTGGATAAGGCCGGTTTTCTTTGCTATCCTTACGACTAAATCAAGTTTGGTCATTTATAGTCTCACTTAATTGGTTCAACTCGCTTTTTCTCTCTGCAGCCGGTAATTGGTCAGTATAACGCACTCGCGTCTGGCCCTGGCCCAACTGCCGTCGCCCAGTTTCTTCATCGCAATCGCCTGCAAATACAAATAATTCTTTCTCATGTTCGTATAGGACAGCGACTCGCCGCTGCGGAATAAGGCCAGAATCTCTTTTTTGATATCAGCCCTCGACATACTCCGGCGCAAACGCACACTCTTATAATCCAGACCTGCAGCCTGGAGAGCCTTGCCCCAGTTGCCGAAACGTTTAATTGCCGCCATATACAACGGCTTGTGATGATCTTGTGCGTGCTGGGAGAACAGCGGTTCGCCTTCTTGCGCCAGACGCCGGATTTCATCCCGCACTGACTGGCGGGTCCAGCTTTTATACTTCTTGATCAGGCTGTAGTCGAGGCCGCAGGATTCGATAGCTTCTCCCCATGACCCGAAAAGGCGTTCCGCCGCCGCGTAAACATCCGGATAAGTTGTTGCATAATAATGCGAATTGAGCGGCTCCTTGTCCAGACGACTCAGAATGTGCTGCTGAATCATCTCCGGAAACCATATCTGCTTGAACATAATATCTCCTCATGTCATTAACCGGCTTAACTTTACATAGAATCAAAACCGGATAAAATCGCTCCTGTTCGTCAAAAAATCAAGGACACTTTTATTCATTTTTTACTTTGAACTTGCATTAAACGGTTTTACGGCTACTTTTATTCCGGTCGCCTGCTAAGTCTAGCAGGCAATAACAAATTTTAAGGAGAATGGTACCATGAAACATCAATTTTATGACGTCAAGGCGAAGAAGAAAGTTCAGGCCGATGTAACCAAGAAAGTCACCTACGGCAAGAAGGGCAATGAAAGATATGCTTTTCAGGCCAAGACTGCCGATGGACGCAGTTTGACCGCTTTTGTCAGCAAGGCCGACTGGACTGCCGCTAAAGTTTGACGTTCCGGCTCAGTCTTTTTTAACTCCCGTAAATTTGTGGTTACGGGAGTTTTTTATTTGCCATCCTTAAGGTAATCGGCAGAATTGCTCTTGCAGATTATAACTGAAACCTAATAGCTTCTGCGATTTCCATCGTGACGATCACCGCCACGACGATCACCATTGCCGAATCCGCCGCCATTGCGGCGTTCGCTGGCCTCGGGTCTCGGACGGGCTTCATTCACGACGATAGTCCTGCCGTCGAGATCGGTGCCATGGAGGGCCTTGATTGCAGCCATGGCTTCTTCGCGGTTGGGCATATCGACGAAACCGAAGCCTTTGGAACGTCCTGAGTCGCGATCCGCTATCAGGCGGACAGCTTCGATTTGCCCGTGCGTCTGAAATGCTTCTTTGAGTGCTGTGTCCGTGGTTTTGAACGAAAGATTGCCGACATAAAGATTCATTTTTCTTCTTCCTCTACGCCATGATGGTTTTGTCAAAGCCCAGCCCCTTTCTTCTTTAGTGCTTGAGCTCAATTTAATTTTTATTTGAACGGGAGCCCCCGAATAAATCGGTACT
>CAIJKT010000945.1 GCA_903821255.1 uncultured Lentisphaeria bacterium
ACACCAGTAGAAAGTACCAATTATTTTTGAACGACTCCTTAGCTTGGCGGTATTCGCAATCTTCAGCGTTGGTGCTTATAAAATAATTTTCCGACTCGCTCAATATGATTCAGCAGTTCGGCATTATTAATTTGTCGCTTGAGTGACAGGTCGATTTTATATGGCAACAGCAAATCATCCAATTTATTTTCCAGTTGCAGCAAATCCGAAAAAGTCATGCCGTCGTCAATAATTGTCAAATCAATATCCGAACCGTCCTTGAAGTTGCCCTTCGCCCGGGAACCATACAAAATGACCTGTTCAATCGCCGGATATTGAGCAAAGCATTGAGTTATGACATCAATCTGTTCTGATTTTAATCCGAATTGTTTCATACTTCCAGAGTTTTAATTTTGTTTTTAAAATCGGCAAACAGCACATAGTATTGCTTAATGATTTTATTCATAATTTCATCTGCAACTTCTTCATTATAGGTATGAGAAGATTGATTACGGCTTTTAATCATGTCCATCCAGCCTTCGCCGTCCTTAATAAGACCTTTGTTGAATGCTTCCCTTGTCGCATCTCTCGAGCCGGTAATGGCCGTATTGCCCTGATATTCAAAATAATCCTTGAGGACATTCCACGCCAGTTCATGAGTAAACTCGAAGCGCTGGATCAGTCCTTGCTCTTCCAACTCATTAAGCGGTCTGTCATTGCTTAAATTCACCGCCTGCGCTAACAAAGAAAACGCCTTTTCAAAATTTTGAAAACGCTGTTGCCATCTTATGTCTTGATTGCTCATAATGAATACCCAATTCTATTAAGGTTCTTTTTATCGCGTTATTCCAAGCTGTTGCCTTTTCGCCTATCCCCGGAAGTCAGACAACTCGCATAAGTGTAAACAACTCCTAATTTAACCCATAAACGCGATGAATCAACATCTGAACAAAAAACTGCCATTCCATGATTATTTTCCAACTGTTTTTTCACCATAAACATTTTCGAAGAACATCAAACGAAATCAATGACTTGATGTTATCGGCATTTTCCTGATTTTGATTTTTTGCCAACTGGTGCTATCTTTTAATTCAGAGGAGATAATATACACCAAGCGTTAACCATCGAATAGAGAAGAGGGTATTATGAAGAATGTCATTATTGTTTGCTGTCTGGCAATGGCATTAACCGCCAGCGCCGCTAATGATGCCGCCAAACCGGTAACCGCAGGAACAGCGCCAACCGCAGCTCCGGCCGCGTCCGCCGACATGGTCAGACAGAAAATGGGAAAAATAGTTTTTCCCAGTGTCGAACTTGAGAATGCCAACATTTACACTGTAATCCGCTATCTTAACCGCAGCGGCAAACACTATGATCCGGATAACACCGGCATTCCGGTTATTTCGGGCATCGCCAAACAACACCTGGACAAATTACCCCGGTTTACGGTCAAGGCGACCCAAATCTCATTTGCAAAATTGCTGGATCAATTAAAATTGAACTATAAAATCGACGAAGGCGCAATCGTGATCCTGGCCAGTGCCAACGCAGGCGAGAAATAAAGCGCCGCAATAGTTTTTACCCCACGCAACGCCGGCTTGTCCGCTTTGGGATGGTCGTCTGACCGGCATTGCCATTCATTCATAATCCGGCTGCTTCATTGCCGGTAAAACCGCTTTTTACGCATTTCACATACGAAAATAAAACGTTCGAAAAATGCATTATTTGAGCCTGCTGTTTCCGTTTCAGTTGACAAAATTACTATATATGTAAAGACGATTGACAATTAAAAGTTGAAAATGGAGAATTAAAATCATGGGAAAAATGGCAGAGCGGTTTGTCCCCAATGCGGGTAGAGACGCAATGCATTGCGTCTGTACTCCGGCGCAGGCGTATAAATGTGCGGAACTGGTGTCCAGAATGTGCGGGACGGGTGTCCAGAATGTGCGGGACGGGTGTCCAGAATGTCCAAAACGGAAGACTGTCCGGTTTACGGTTATTTGTTAACGAGAAACTTAACCGGTGGCGGCCGGCAGTCAAAACAGTTCCGCACAGAGTATGTCCATAATGTCCAAAATACGGGGAGAAGTGCGGGAGCGCGGATACCGGACCAGGAACAGGGCTATAGGACTTTATCCTGAATAATTTATAAACTAATGGAGAAATACTGCAATCTGCTCAAAATAAAGGTGTTGCCGATGTCCTCGCCGCAGCGCTGCCACGGCGGCGGCATCGTCAGGAACTTTCTTTCTGAGCATGTTTTCGTCTTTCATCCATTTTTTATGAATAATCCAGGTTAGAACTATTCCGGTCTGGCATATTTCTCTTTTTAATGTATAGTTACGCGGCGGCGCTGAATGAACGCTGCCATTATTATTTTATTTAAGATCAATGGAGGCAACATTTTATGAACAGTAAAGATTGGATCAGCCGCAATCACCAGTACTCGCTTACCGATGGTGTCAGCGGTTTTACATTATGCGCCGCGGGCATGAAGTTTGCGGATTCGGACCTGGATAAACTGCAGGGGATGTTCGGCAAAGCGCATCAGGAAATGGTCAAACTTGAAGCCGGAGCAATCAAGAATCCCGACGAAAACCGCAGGGTCACCCATTTTACCGACCGCATGGATTACTGCAAGTCCAGGATATATGCCGAAGTCGAAACGTTTGCCAGAGAAATACGCACCGGTGCCGTCAAAAGCAGCACGGGCAGGAAATTTGAGTCGGTGGTGATCAACGGCATCGGCGGTTCGGCCCTCGGTCCGCAACTGATGCAGTTTGCCATCAACGGCCCGTACTGGAATGAATTTTCCGATGCCAGACGCGGCGGCAATCTGAAGATATATTTCCTGGACAATACCGACAGCGCCGGTTTTGCCGATGTGATCAACGTGATAGATCCGGAGACCGCCCTGATTCTCCACATTTCCAAATCCGGCGGCACTCAGGAAACTAAAAACAACATGATCTCCATGGAGAACTTCTACAAGGCAAAAGGCGTTGATTTCGCCAGTCATTCCGCGGCGATCACGATGAATGACAGCCAATTGGACAAATATGCCCGTTCAAATAAGTGGCTCCGGATCTTTGAGATGGCCGAATCAATCGGCGGACGCACCAGCGAAACCAGCGTGGTAGGACATTTGCCTGCCGCGCTCGCCGGAATCAGCTTCAATAAGTTCATCGCCGGTGCCTGCCACATGGATGTCTGGACCAGAAATGAGCGCATCCTGGACAACCCCGCCTACCTGATGGCCGCGATGTGGTACATCGCCGGCAAGGGCAAAGGCGACCGCAACATGGTCATCGTTCCCTATTCCGACCGGCTGATCCTGCTGTCCCGCTACTTTCAGCAGCTCGTCATGGAATCCATCGG
>CAIJKT010000946.1 GCA_903821255.1 uncultured Lentisphaeria bacterium
CGCTTAACATGCTTTGCAGTGATCCTGCCGCCGATATTACGCCATTATTCGGACTTCCGGCAAAAGAAAAGCCGGATAAGTGCGCAGCCTAATCACAAAAAAACGTGTTTCTAAGTCCGCCGTAAAGACTGAGGCATTACTTTAGTTTCATTCTTTTTTGCTGATTTAGTGTTTTTGATATTGACAGAATGCGGAGAATGACGTATAATATTCAATTAAACAACAGTGAACAACTATTTAAACAATATTGAACAACAATGATAAATAATCGTTCAACGCAGAATTTGAAAGCCTACTCCAGGCTGGAGGAAGATCTTCGTAAATCTATTCTTGGCGGTAAGCTTTCATATTCCGAACCGATTTCAACTGAAACCGAGTTGTCGCAGATGTATGCAATCAGCCGGAATACTGCCCGGAAAGCTTTGCAGAAACTGGTTGACGAAGGCTTGCTGAATAAAGTTCACGGACGCGGCACCTTCATCGTGCCGCCGGAAGACCGTTCACCTGAACTGGTACGATTGACTAAAATTCTTGTAATAATCGCTCCCGGTTCCGACCATATTTACGACCGCAAACTCATTTCCGGAATTGCAGACTATGCTTATACCCACCAGTGCCAGTTTGAAGTCAGAAGAGAAGCCGGATCTTTGAGCCAGTTGCGTTCTCAATACGAAAACCTGAAGTTTGATGGCATCATCTGGGAACGGCCTAGTGCTGAAATTTATCCGATTATTGAGGCGTTGCGGGATGACGGGATTCCGCAAGTCACCATCAGTCGTAAAATTGACGGCGTGGCAAGTATTGCCTTTGACTGCGCTTCCGGAATCAGCGAAGCGGTGAAGTTCCTGCGCGGCATCGGACATACTGAAATTATGTTTTACGATTTGGATAATCCGGCGCCGATTTTTGTGGAGCGCCGGAATATATTTGTTCATGAACTGCGCAAATCCGGTATGCTGCGTCCGGAAAATCACGTTTTTACCGCAAAATACAGGGCGCTGACAAATGAACAGATACAACACGCATTTGCGGTATGTCCGGACACCACCGCGCTGATTTTTTCCAGTACGCTGACCCGTGAATTCATGGATTACTTTAAAACTGCACATATCCGGATTCCTGAAAACATTTCCCTGATCATTTTCGGCGAAACCGACCAGTTCAATATAGATAACCGGCATCCCTACAGCATCCTGATTGAACCGCGGCAACTGATTGGAACCCGTGCCGCGGAATTGATAAAAACCTTAAAAGGCGGCGGCAAAATTCCCATGGATGAAATTCGCATCCCGGGCGAACTGATGATCCGCCAGAGTTGTACTTCTCCAGTAAATTTATTTGCAACAAGATGATATAGCTTTAAAACCGTAAAAAAAGGACGGAATTATGAAAAAGAGATTCACGCTTATCGAGCTCCTTGTAGTGATCGCCATCATCGCAATTTTGGCCTCAATGCTGCTGCCGGCGCTGTCAAAAGCCAGAGAAACAGCCAGGAAGAGCAAATGCGCCAACCAGTTGAAACAGATCGGCACCGCCACCAGCATGTATCTTAACGATTTCAGCGATTACCTGCCGGCCAACGCATCAAATAATGATGGATGGGCCAGATTGATTGTGGCTTCAGCAAACAACGTTTCGCCGCAAAAAATACTTGCGCCAGTCAATGCCGGAGAAACTAAACAGGCGGAGAAAATGTCCCAGGCGCTATTTTACTGCGACAGCGCGGCAAATGAAGTACTGCTCTGGACGTGGTCTCCGTTCGGCGATCACAATTTAAATGGAACCAGCGCCGCAAAAGGGCTGGCATATAACGGCATGCAGCACTGGGATATTCAGCCGCCGACAGTGCCTCTCGGCCCTGACTATCTGTTTTCCAAAGGCAGATCACAAAAAACATCGACGCTGAGAGTGCCTTTAAGCAGAATCGCCTATCTCGGCGATACTAGTTGCAGCGCTCTGGGATTTGCGCAATCTGGCACCGGCCTCAACAGCCCGTCTGCCCGGCATCAGGGCAGCGTTAATCTGCTGTTTCTGGATAATCATGTCGCGGCAATGAAAGGCAGTTGCGATCCGGTAGTAGGGGAAAATCCTTATTATCTCCGTCTCTATTTTTATATTAATCCGGCGTCGAGAAAACGTTATTAAATCCTGCTTTAAAGTTCAAGCTTAATCTGCCACAGAAGGGAAGTTATTTCATGAAAAATCGAATCCGGACTTTGTTGTGCTGCATAGCCGTGTGCCTGCCCTCAATTGCTGCTCCTGGAGATTATGCGGCATTGCCGAAGAACAGCAATGAACTGAAAGTGGCGGTTTATGATAACGGCATTGAATCCAAAGAGTTTGCCATAAATCACATCTATGACGCGCTGAAAAACGCGACTGGCGTCGAAGCAGAGCTGATCGACAATCTTGCCTCCGATACTTTGAAAAAATACGACGCGGTAGTCATATGCACCGTAACTAAGCCGGCCCCGAAAGACTTCAGCGACACCGATCGCGGCATCAAAGGCACGGACTGGATCAAAACGCTGACCAATTATGTTGACTGCGGCGGCGGACTAATCATCGGCCACAATGCCATCGGTTTGCGCGGAATTTTCGGCACATACAAGCTATTCCCGATGATTGGCACGACTTGCAGCCGGAACCTGGACGCGAACTACATAGTAAAAGACGCATCCCATCCGGTGATGAACGGCATTCCGCCCAAATTTAATCACCAGTACGACCACATGGAAATCATGGCTGGAAAAAATGGACAAGTACTGGCGGTTGATAAATTCGACAAAGGCGTAGTCGTCGCCGGTGACGTGTCACGCGGACGCATCGTTCAGATCGGCTTCCCGATGGGAGTATACTGGCAGGGGAAAACCGGCGAGCTTACCAACACCGATAAAATGCTGCTGCTGAACTCGGTAAAATGGGCAGGCGCTAAACCGAGATATGATGTTCCGATGAAAGCCACTGAAACCGGACTGCTGGCGGAAACCATGAATTATAAAAAACAGCAGGATGAAATAATGCTTGCAAAATACAAGGATCTGCCTGTACCGAAATTTGACGAAGCCGTTGCCTGGGCTCCATCGTATTGGATTGGCCCTGGCGCAATGATGGATTCCAAAGAAAAAATCATCACCGTCATGGACAACTATAAGCGCATAGGCTTCAACAAAATTGCCATTATCGCAAAATTCGGAGTTTATTATTACCCGACCGGCCTGAATACTGATGAAAAACTGGAAGGCTGCCGCGAAGGCTTCAGCTATACCGGATGCATGATTGAAGAAGCCAGAAAAAGAGGCATGAACATATCGCTGATCATCTGTCCGTTCCTGAGCAGTCAGGAATGGGATAAATATGCGCCGGATATCAGCAGGGCGGAATACGAAAAAATACAACAGGGTAAAATGAAAACTGCCGATATTGACGCCGACCGGAAATGGGCCAGGCGGAACTGTCCGGATCATCCGGCGGTCAGGGCAAGGGCATTAAAAATAACAGAAGAGCTTATCAAACGATATCATCCTGACGAACTTTATCTGGACTACATCCGGTATAAAGAAGGTTATGATACTTCCTGTTTCTGTGACTATTCGCTGAAACAGAAAGCGGAGTTTGCCGCAAAACATCCAGAAATCTCCAAAGATCAAATTGACGAGAAATTCGCCGAGGAAAGTTTGGTTTCATTTGTAACGGAATGGAATAAATTATGTAAAAAAATGGATCCGGACATCAAAACCGCGTGTTATACGATTTCTGCTCCGGGATGCAAAGCGCCGGGCTGGGTAAATAAGTATCCGCTGGACTGGCATTCCAAATATGTCAGCCGCCATACTAATGGTCCGGAATCCAGCCTGGATGACACCGCCGCGCTAACCCAATCTTATTCAAAATGGATGAAATCAGGAGCCGCGGGCAGTCAGTTCAGCCCTATGATTGCAGCCTACGACCCGAAAAGCGGGGAACGACTGTTCACAGAATTCAAAATCATTTCTGATATTCAGGACAAAGACAGCGTGAAGTTCAAGCGGGTGGAGTTTTATGAGTACGGCCAACTGCTGGAAAGCCCCAAAAAAGACTTTAGAATCAGCGCCGACATGGCCGGCGGCATCAGTCATGCCCTCGGCGGCTCCTGGGATAAGCAGCAGCGGTAAAAGCCTGCGATATAGCGTTATTGGCCGTATAGCAGACTGAAATTTTTATACAATTTTTTTGAAAGGAAAAATAGAATGATCTGCAAATTTCATGTTGTGTTCTTTGCGATGCTGATGCTTTGCGCCCGGTTATCAGCCGCTATCGAACTCGTTCCGCAGCCTAAAGAGTTCAGGCAGCATAACACTATGGTTGCGCTAACTGGCAATGTAGTGGTGACAATTCCGGACTCGGCGACGCCGATTTGGCATAATACCGCAGTAGAGTTGTTGAAGAAGGATTTCAAATCACAGTTCGGCATTGATATTAAAGTTGCTTCTGCTCCGACGGAGAAGGCGCTGGTGATAACGCTGAGAACCGGCGCAAAGGACTTGCCGCAGGAAGGCTACCGGATGGACGGCAAAATGTCCGGCGGAAATTATGAAGTAGTCATTGCCGCTGACGACAACGGAATTTTATATGGCGCCTTGACTTTGATGGACTTACTTAAAAATGCCGGCTCCGGCAAAGACAAACTGACGCTGCCGCAGGAATTCAGCATCATTGACTATCCGACATTCAAGGACCGCATTTGCGATAAGGTGACGAAATGGAAAGACAATACACAGCCGTCCTCTGAATACATGAACGCCAGGCTTGAGGAGATGACCAGAATGCGTCTCAACGGGACATGGAATGAATGGGATTATTTGTGGTACAAGGATTGGGCAGGCGCCGCCGCGAAATACGGCATCAGAATTTATTCAACCGTTGGAGTGGGTTCCTTATGCAAGGCGCTGAATCATCCATTGTGTCCGTGCAAAGCGGAAGATATGAAATTATTCGACGATACAGTTTCCCGTGTATGCCGGGCGGGAATATATGGATTAGCGCTGGCTTTCGATGACCTGGAATGGCTTGAATTCAACGGGAAACAAAGTTCAGATGCTCTGAGTCATGCAAAACTTTGCCCGGAATGCGCCGCCAGATTCAAAACTTCCGGCAATATGCATAATTTCATGTTGAAACGCGCGGTTGAAATCGGCCGCGCCAGCGGCGTGAAGGATTTTATGGTCTGTCCGTCACCATACAGGAAAGATGATTTATATAAAAATGCCAATTACCAGGACCAGATCTGGATGGGATACTTTGCACAGTTGACTGCGGGGCCGGAATTGGAAGCGGTCAAAACTTTTCATTGCGATTTTGACAGGGAGCGGCTTAAACAGCTCAAGCAAGACGGGCTTCATAATTATATTTTCTGGATTAACGGCCTGTGGCGTCCGGAAAGATGGTTCACATATTATACCGGAATGCCGCGGTTTTATGAAATATGGTACGGTTTTGATTTTGATCCGGCTGAAGGTGCAGTTCCTCGTAAAAATACGGTAAATGACCTTAAAAATCTGGCGGAAAATACAAACGGCGTATTTTTCGGCACAAACGAGACGGCGGGCCTGTACGAAGGCGGCATCTGGTGCTGGAATCCGGAAAAATTCAATGAAGCTGACGCATTAAAAACCATTTCCGATAAAATATATGGCGCTGGCATTTACGGCCCGATGATGGATTTTAACAGGTCAACATCGGGGCTGGTGGTATTTTTTCAGACCTGCTTTACTGCCGAAACTACGAACACCCGCAGTGATATGCTTCCGGGAAAATCGTTGACGCTGGCGCAAGCGGAGCAGGAATTGCAAAAAGCCGCCGCGGCCTGTCAGGCGGTAGCCGGAATCAATCCCGGGATGCGGGAACTGGGCCGAATGAAGAAAACGGTGGAACTTTTCCAAAGCAAAATGGCTTCACGCAACAAGCAGATAAAGCAGTTCGCAACTGAAAAAGCCATTTATCAGAAGGTGCTGGAGCTCCGGGCAACTGATCCGCATATCTGCGCATGGTGGCGTTTTAACGACCCTGCCGGCATCGGCAAAGACAGTTCCGGCAACGGACTGGATTTGAATATCGCCGGGGTTCCGGAACTGGTCAATGCAAATTTCGGGCAGGCCGTCAGGCTGCATGGCGGTGAATTTAAAAATGTCGGGGAAAAACAGGAAATCTTGAAAGGAGCCAGAGAGTTTCTTGAATTGGGGAAAGACAGAAAATTGAAGATCGGGGGCAATGATTCTTTCTCAATTGATCTCTGGATAAATTATCAGGGTGACGGCATCACTATGAATAACAACTTGTTCGCCGGTTCCAGACGTTCCAACCGGTATGTTTACAAAAAACAAAAAGGCTGGTCCGTCGGCAGCGATAAAAGTAAAGATGAAATCTGCTTTACCGTGGATGACGGCAATAATACGTCCACGATCAAAGCCGCCGCCTGGGGAAATTCCGGA
>CAIJKT010000947.1 GCA_903821255.1 uncultured Lentisphaeria bacterium
AGCCAGCACATATTCGACGAAAAAATCTGGCTCAGAGTTTCCTGAAAAGCCGCAAGATGTAACAAGCAAAAGAGAAAAACAGGGAACATGGTTCCTATGCGGAAGCATCCAATCGTGTGTCAACTACTTTTTGCCATAAATGAAACATGCCTGAATTTGTCAATGAAATATGCCGTTAATGCTTATCAATGAATATGTTAAATGATTTAATTGTAATTCAGGGATAGACAGGAGAGGCAGTCCGCGATTGTTAAGTGCAATTATCATTTTCTTAAAATATCTGGACATTTCCTTATATTGAGCTATTGACAAAGCGCATATAATCAATTATAATAGCCTTTGTAATGCTTTGTTATGTTTTGTTATCCTTTGTATTAATCTTCTTGAAATTGATTAAGGAAAATATGAGTGAAGCGATACCGCAATACATGAAAATCAGGCAATATGTCTTCGGACTCATTGCAAACGCGAAAGTTGTCGGCGGCACGCTAAAAATCAATACGGAAGAGGAATTGTGCAAGATATTCGGCGTCTCCCGGATAACCGTGCGGAAAGCGCTGACCCACCTGGTGGAGGAAGGCTTACTCGTGCGGATGCCCAGTCTGGGAACTTTTATCCGTCCTGAAATTGTTGACAGATACAGCATGCGTTTTGAAAAAAAACTGGCAATCGGGCTGATCTACGCGGACGGGATGGCTACTTTCATGGAAGAGTTTTTCATGGCTCAGGTAGAGAAAGTACTTGAATGCCTGAGAGCGAACAACTGCATCGCCCGGTTGATTTACTTCAACGGCGATCCGGAGCGGGAGGCCGAACTTCTGAGCAAGGGCAAACTGGATGGCATCATCTGGCTGGCGCCGGACCGGAAACATATTCCCGTTCTGCGCATATTCAAGTCCTGCCACGTTCCGGTAGTTGCCACTTTCCCCATATTCATCAGCGACGAGTTTGACAGCGTCGCCATGGATTACTACAAATGCGGCTATACCGTGGCAAAATATCTGCTGGGACGCGGGCACCGGGAAATATTATATATCAACAGAAATCCGTCTGATGTGGAGGCGGTGAAAAAAGCCGGCTGCATGGCGGCGTTTGCCGACTGCGGCGCCGAATGGCATGAACGCCTGTGGCATTGCAATTCCGGAGATGGTTTTTCGGAAGCCCGGGTAAAAAGCATCCTTGAAAATTCCGGCAATTTCACAGCCGTCAATTGTCATGGAATACATGTCAACCATGTTAAACACGAATTGGCGAACCGCAGGGATGTTCAGATTATCTACAACATTTACAGCGAGTCCGCCGCTGAAGGAATACCCGGGATACTGCAGCCTGTCGCGCCGGCCGCCGGCCAGGCGGCAGCGATGCTGCTGGATCTGATCAAGCAGCCGGATACTTCCGCCGGGCCGCGGCAGTTGTTACTTGAAACTGAAATATTTGAACCCAAAAGATAAAATTAAAATCAAACCAGGAGAAACAAAATGAAGAAATGTCGGCGACAAGGTAATTTTACACTCATTGAATTGCTGGTGGTGATTGCCATCATCGCCATTCTTGCCGGAATGCTGCTGCCTGCTCTCAACAAAGCCAGAGAGATAGCCAGAAGCACCAGTTGCAAGAACAATTTCAAACAGTTGGGACTGGCGATGCACAATTATCTCGGCAGTTACAACGACATGTTCATCCCGGACAGCGATAATTCCAATGCGCTTTATTGGACGGCGGTGTTTGTCAAAGGGCAATACATTACCAAGAAACAGATGACCTGTCCAGCCAGAACGCGCATCGCGCCGAGCGGCAGTGACTGGTACAGAAGCTTCTGGAATAATCCGACCTCCGGACTGAGCGATCTGAATTCGCTGGACTGGACAATTTGTGATTACGGATACAATTACTACTTTTTGTCGGCCAGAATCAAACCGGTGCGGCTGTCGATGTGCCGCGCCTCATCTCGAACCGTAATGTTCGTCGAAACCGCAGCGCCAAGCCGTACTCTCGGAGACATGAATCCGTTAGGCTACTACAGAGATTATTTCACCTATAACACACCGCCGACCACCCCGGTCGCATGGCCGGCGCATCAGGGTAACACCGAATGCAATGCCGTTTTTGTTGACGGGCATGTGGTCGGAGCGCGGGCGGCAAGCGGCAAAGGTGAAACTGCGGCGATAAGTTTGCTGAATAATCCCGCCAGTCCGATCTATGCACCGTATGTGGACGATACCAGTTATAAGAATGACAAGAGCATGTGGGTCAGGCATGACGGACGCTTCGGCCCCTAAGCCGTCAGTTGAAACCATAAGCGGAATCTTCAGTAAAAACTTTTAAAGCCTACAGGACAGTTATTATGAAATCAATTTGCAGAAAATGGCCGGCAGTAATATTCAGTTTATTCATTTCAGTATTTTCTCAGGCGGCGGAACTGCCGGCAATGCTGAAAATCAACCCCGCTGGTGAAGTACAAATAGGAGAAGGTTTTTTGCGGTGGGGTTATTTTGATCATGACTGGAACAGCACCAGGTTTGATC
>CAIJKT010000948.1 GCA_903821255.1 uncultured Lentisphaeria bacterium
GCCAGTTAAAATGAACTCAAGTGTTCAGGTCTCCAAGTTGAGACGCTACCAATATTTTCAATTGATTTTATTAATCCGGCATAGAACCGGATTGCAATATTTTATAAAAGACATTATTATTAATTGTTAGAGGAATCGCGTATATATTTAATTTGTTCCAAAGAGGAGGTAATCAAATCATGAATTCCCCAACTCTAGGATTGCGAGTCGCAAGCGTCATATTCGGCTTGATGTCCCTCGCGCAATTATCGCGTCTTTTACTCCGTATCGAAGTGCTGGTGGCTGGTTATGCCGTACCATTATGGCCAAGCGCTCCGGCTTGCGTCATCCTGGGCTGTCTGTGCCTGTGGCTGTGGAAACTGACGTACGCGCCCCCGGCCGATAGCGAGTTCGGCCTCTGAATGACTGGAATAAGTGCTTTGATGTCTATTTCGTTAATAAACAAGGAGATGAGAAAATGTCTGCAAACGGTGAAAACATTAAACGTTCTGTTGCCGGGAAAAGTATGGTGCTGGTCATGGTCCTGGTTATCGGACTGATGACTACGGGGTGTGCATTTTTGTGGTTTGGCGCAGGTGCCGTTACAGGTGCCGCGGTGGGTGTCGGCATCACAGCTTACGTCGACGGCAAATTGCAGACACGCATGAAGGCAGACCCGCGCGCGATTGAGAAATCATCTGTGAAGGCATTCGAAGCGATGAACATCCGCAAAGTTTCGTCTGCCGGCTCCGCCTCTGAGGCGGAGATAATCGGACGAACAACAGAAGACACGAAGGTAGCAATCAGCGTAAAAGCTGAGGAGAACAGCGAAAGCTCTGTTTACATTCGTGTTGGCACCTTCGGCGATCAGGCGTTTAGTTTGAAGGTATACGATGAAATTAATAAGCATCTCCCTGACGCCAAAAGTGAACTTGAAAAAGAATTGAAAAACAGGAAGCCCTGACCGCTAATTCCAGTTTCCCTTAAACATCTCCGGAAGTGCCAGCACGACCAGCGCTTCCGGCATTCGCATTTCAGTTTCTCAGGGTTTCTTGGGTGATACCGCTGGTGACGGACTGGCCGGAACAGATATGGCCACCGCAACCGGAGCAACAACAGGCGACGGCACAAGCGCTGCAACAGGTTTCGCAGATGCGGCAGCCGCCGCTGCACTTGGAACCGGAACAGCAGGCACAGATGCAGCAGGCGGAGCAGATGTGGCGACAGCGGCAGGAGCAGACGACACCGGCGGTGCTGCCGGCTGCGCAGGAGGAGCTTTTTTGGCTTCTTCCGCTTTAAATTCGTCAACAGCATCTTTAAGTTTTTTATCGAAATCTTCTTTAAATAATTTCCATCTTGAATTTGGCAAAATCTTATCCCGTTTATGGACAGAGACTCTTCCCTCCTCAATTTCCAGATAAACTTTATTTCCGCTCACCTTGCTTACTTTTCCGGATATTTTCGTGCCATCGGTCAATTCCAGTTCAAATTCTGCATCTTTAGCCGGAGTTTTGAATTCTCCGAATTCTTTCTTGATTGACTCTACGCTTTTTTTCTCTTCAACTTTGGGCGCATCCGGTTTTTTCTCCGTCTCTTTTTTCTCACCCGGCTTTAGCGCCAGAGCCGCAGCTTTTTTCTCTTTGACTTCGGCCTCTACTCTTTTATCTTCAGTTATTTCATCAATTACTGTTTTCAACTTCTTATCATATTCAGCTTTGAAGAATTTCCATTTGGAACCGGGCGCAAGCTGTTCCGGCTTATAGACATTAGTCGCACCGTCTTCAACATCCAAATAAATCTTATCCGCCGCCATCTTGGACAGCGTGCCTTTTATTTTGGAGCCATCCCGCAGTTCCAGTTCTATTTTTGAACCATTTTCCGGAAGTTGAAATTCTCCGATCTGAGCGATTGCATCTTTCTTGACAGACTCTTTGTTAATCTCCAAAGCCATTACCGAAAAACACCCTAACGCGACCACAAACAACAACGTTTTCATGCTACCTCAAATAAAAATAAAGCGCCTATTACCAATTTTAACCAACCTCTGCAAAATATATCACTTACAGGGAAAAGAGCAATCGTATTTATCAGCCGTAAAGTCTTTTTTGAGAAAAAAAACATTAACAGAGGAAAGAGAAAGAACTAAATACGGTTCAAGCCTTTGCAACTGCCGACCGGATGTGTTTTACTATGTTCAGCCCGGCAGAATGTTACCGGGAACTGGTCAGGGGACATTCGCGATCAACCCAGACCATCGCTTCTGTTTGTACCTGAAATCCGATATCTTCATAGAACGGGCGGCCGGCTTCAGTACCCAGCAGATAAAAGGCTTTGACTCCTTTCAGGCAATGGTACGACATTACATACTGAAGCAGCGCTTTGCCATCCATCTGCTGCTGAAATTCCGTGGCTGTTGCCATGCCCCATATTCCGCAGATGTTGCCGGCTGTCGTTGTTTGCACCGTACATAGCGGAGTATTGTCTCTGGATGCGATAAAGACCTGAACACCGGGGCCGTCAATCATGCCGGAGCCGAAAACCCTTTCCACGGCAGTCACCGGCAGATTAAATGCCGAAGCTGTCAGACGGTTGGCGGTTTTCAACATTTTAGCATTGCTGACTATTTCAATTTCATAGCCGGCCGCATCGCATAAAGCGAATTGGGACTTATAACTCATAACCGGGATATTGCAGGCATGGGCCAAACCCAGCTTGCAGGCGGTTTCAGCGATTCTTTCTTTCAATTCCGCAGCAATAAAATATAACGCCGGGATCTGGCGCAGCCGGATTTTTTCCACGGCGCGGCAAAGTTTAATTTCCGGAAAGCTCCCGTCATCGAGCAGAAAATAGTTCAAATCGGGGTACGGCTCGCCGCTCAGCACCAGTGCCGAATTATGACTTATTTCAGCTTCATAAGCGGCGGCCCCCCGGTAACACAGCGCCAAACCTTCTCCGGCCAGTTGCCACAGCGGTACTGAAAGTTTCATTGTACTTCTCCTGAATGAAGTTCTATTATTTTCACACGGGTCCGTATTCAGGTCACTCTGCGGCACGGCCGTCCGGCGCGAACCGCAATGCCAGTATTGTAATATCGTCGGACTGTTCCTGGCCGGCAGTAAACTTTGAAACAGCCGCGAGGATAGTTTTGGTAATATTTACCGGGGACGGATTGGCTGAGCAATCGGTCATGACGCCCAGCAGCCGGTTTTCTCCGAATTCATGATTGTTGATATTCATGGCTTCAGTAACGCCGTCAGTGTATAATACCAGAACATCCCCCGGATTAAGGATCTCAGAATCCAGTCCGTAGTCCAGTTCGGCCACCCCTCCCGGCGGTCCGTGCCGACTGGATATTTTGGTGATGCCGTTGCCTTCGCGCAGGATGAACGGCGGATTGTGTCCGGCATTGGTATACTGTATTTCACCGGTTCGGATATTCAGGATAAGCATGAAATAGGTGACAAACATTGAAGTTTCGTTGTTGTGGCTCAATGATTTGCTGACTTTAGTGACGATTTCGCCGCTGTTCATTTTTATATTCGCAATACCGCGATGCAGAGTCTGCGTCACCGCCATGAACAGCGATGCAGGAACGCCTTTGCCGGAAACGTCCCCGATAACAACGCAGAGATGATCTTCGTCGAGATAGAAGAAATCATACAGGTCGCCGCCGACAGCTTTGGCTGAATTCAGAACGGCATACAGAGAAAATTCTTTACATTCCGGGAACGGCGGGAGCAGTTGCGGCAGAATGCCCAGTTGGATATCTTTGGCGATCTTAAGCTCACTTTCAATTTTTTCCTTGGCGGCAGTCGTTTCTTTAAGATTCTCGATGTGCCTGATCAGCGCGGCCTGCATCGCGGAAAACGCCTTGCTCAGTTTGCCGATTTCGTCATTGGCGACTATTTCAGGCATGGCCGCATGGAAATTGCCGCTGCCGATTTCGCCGGTGGCTTGGGTCAGGATGCGTAGCGGCCGGGTGATTTTCAATGATATCCAGATAATTACTCCCAGCAGCAGCAGCATTCCGATTACAAACAGCGTGAAAATGGTGATTTCCATTCCGGCAACGGCTTCAAACAACTGGTCTTCAGGATAAATGATTCCCAGCGACCAGCCGTTGGATTGGAGCGGAGTATAAAACATCCAGGATTTTTTCTGGCTGATCAAGTGCTTTTTATATGGCACTAAGCCGCTTTTACCGGCAATCATGTCCCTTCCGGCATCCCGCAGAAATTTATCTTCACGTTCCTCTGCCATGCTGAAGATAGTTTCATTCATTATCCGTTCGGCGTCGGGATGAGTGATAATCCGGCCGAATTTGGAAATAAGAAACGCATAACCGGAATTGTTCAGCTTGATCGAGGATACCGCTTTTTGCAGCCATGACAGCGACAGATCAACGGTGATAACTCCGGTGAACTCACGCTTGCCGTTCTGCTCGCGGTAAAACGGCACCGTGTAGGAGGACATTACAACTTCATCAAAATAGGGTTCGGTCCAAACCGCATGTTCCAGCGTTTTCGGCAGCGTGTACCAGTTGTAATAAAAGTATTCATAGTCCGCACCGCCCTGATGTTCCAGCTTGATACCGCCGTCTTTCCTGGATGAATAAACCATGTAGTATTCTTTGCTTTTATCAAAACTGTAAGGAGCATAAGCAACGCTCAAGCTGTAGATTTCCGGACGGTCGTATTGCATGCTTTCCAGCGTCGCCGTCAGCAGTTTTCCAATTTCTTCGTCAGTCATTCTGCTGTTTTCAAACTGAATAGCCAGTTGCTTGCCCAGTCTGGATGCTTCAATAAATATCTGGTCTAGTCGGTTGGCGGTAGATTCGCCGATATTCCGGGTACCCGTTTCGATCCCTTCCTGCATCAAAGACCACACATAACAGGTGACGTAGGAAAAGATGCCGACCGAGACGATAATCACGCTCAGCAATATATAGAAACTTTGTTTAAATGCCAGACTTCTATTTTTGAACATTTTCATCCTTGCCGCTGATATTTTCGTCCTTGCCGGGCACGGTATTGCCATTTAAAACATTCTTATAAAATTCGTTGTACGGGGGAATCGTCTTAATTACGCCGGTGGATTTCAATTTCTTCGCGGTATCAAGATACATTTTAGGCGAAAGAAAGCCGGCAACATACTTGCCGCCGGAAGGTGAAATCAATTCTTCCATCCGGTTCAGCATCCAGCTCTGATGGGCATTATTATAAGGAATATGATTTTCCCGGCAGTATTTGCGAATGATCTCCAATGTCCTTTTTTTATTTTTAAAAGCCTCCTGCCAGCCTTCAAGCGAGGCTTTGACGAAATTACGGCACGTTTCCGGATTCTTTTCGTATGTTTCCCGCAGACAGTAAATTCCATCCTCCGGAATATCCAGATTGTAATCGTTGAAGAAGAACGTGGTTATTTCGTCTTCATTGATTCCGGAAGACAGCAGTTCATGATATTCATTATACCACATGACTGCAATCACATCAATGCCGCGGCACAGAAACAGTTCTATCCCGGATACCACCGGAATTATTTCCGCCTTGATCTTATGTTTCTCCAGCAGCGCCTTCGGCACTTCCTGAAAATCAGTCATCCAGATTCCGACTTTTTTGCCGTTAATGTCCTCAAGCTTTTTAATTCCGGAACTTTTTCTGGCCACAAACACCAGCGCGGAACGCTGGGAAATTTGTCCGATATTTACAACTTTCATACCGTTTGAGCGCATCTTGATGCCGGAAGAAAGAAAATCTGTCACAAAATCCGCATTCTTGTCCGTCAACACTGAAATCAGCGTCCGCTGCGGCGGTTTATACTGGAAAACAACATCCAAGCCGCATTTGTTGTAAATCCCCAGTTCCTGCGCCATGTAGTATCCGGCAAACTGGGCTTGCGGAAACCATTGAGGAGTAAAAACCACTTTGGTCAGCGCCGGCGCGGCCTTGACTTCCTGATCCTGGGAAAAAGCCGTTGAAAACAGAAAAACAGAGATGATGATTAACGACAGAGCAAAGAATGTTCTATGAATTTGTAACTTCAAAACAATCCCCCTGACAACACTGTATGATTGACACGATTAACACAACGCACAAATTAATATAAATTTTACTCTTTAATATTGCAACAGTCAAGGCGGGTTTATCCGCAAAAAAAATCCATAATCAATGATGCTGCGCCTTTCCTGCCGCCTGCGGCCGGCAAAACTTACCGGACAGCCGTCATTTCGGACACGCATTGCCCAAATTTGGGCACTGGCGACCGCCTTAAACCCATTGGCCCCATTGCTCTGTCCTACGCGGGCGGAACAAACTGGACAACTGTCCGCATTCAGAAGTTCAGAGCCTCGTTAAGCATAATGTTTTTCATGCAAATATGATTTTACCAATAAGCACTATCTTTAAAAAAGCAGGCAGGATGGTCTTGATATAAATTCAGCGCTTATAATTATTCCGGCTGGCAGAACAATGAAGATACTGTTATATTCCAAAGATATGAAACGGAACCAGACAAGCAATCAGGGGCTTCAGGATGTTTAACGAATTTGCAGTGATAGATTTCGAAACTACCGGGCTCAGTACGGACTACTGCCGCGTTATCGAGGTGGCAGCGGTGATCGTCCGGGACGGCGAGGCCGCCGACTCCTTTGTTCAACTTATGCACCCCGGCTGCCGGCTGCCATATTTCATCACCGATTTAACCGGAATAACCGATGCCATGCTTAAAGACAAGCCCAAGCCGGAATCCGTCATGCCGGCGCTGAAAAATTTTATAGGAGACCGTTTTTGCATCGCACACAATGCGCCTTTCGATTCCCGCTTCTATCACGCCGAGATGAGCCGTGCCGGAGTTGCCCACGACCGCACTTTCTTCTGCACGATGAAGCTGTCGCGCCGCCTGATACAGGATTCGCCGGATCACAAACTGGAAACGCTGACGCGTTACCTCAATCTTCCTCAGCCGGCGGATGGAAAATACCACCGGGCGCTCTATGATGTGCTTATGACCGTTGAGCTATGGAAACGCATTGAAAGCATTATCAGCAGCAGGACAGGCAAAACTCCTGACCGGGAAGTTTATCAGACGCTGATGATAAAATCAAAAGCTGCCGTCACTAAATATCTTGAGAGACTGAAAAACAGCAATTGATAATGATTTAATACTCTTTGAGCAGATTGGGGAATTCGCCTTTCTGGCGGAAGGTCATTTTCAAAGCATATGGCGTGACATTATAATGTTTTTTAAATACTTTGTGGAAATAGCCAAGGTTATTGAAGCCGCAGTCCAGCGCGATGACCGCGATCTGCAAATTAGTTGTCTGCAGCAGCACGATGGCTTTCTTCAGTCTGGCTGCTTGAATGTAGCCGGTAAGCGTGGTGCCGGTATATTGACGGAATTTTTCACAGAATCCGGTAATACTCATGCCGGCGTTCCTGGCTGAACGCTCAAGCGGATAATCTGCCTCCGGATGCCGTTGTATCCTGAAAGTCGGATAAAGCGTACACTATTTGTCGGTCACCCCTAAATACTCCATGAACAACCTGTCTCTGGCCACTGATTCGGTTGACCATCGGTAGTTTCCCATGACTGTCTGCACATTTGTCGTCTCAATGCA
>CAIJKT010000949.1 GCA_903821255.1 uncultured Lentisphaeria bacterium
CGCTTAACATGCTTTGCAGTGATCCTGCCGCCGATATTACGCCATTATTCGGACTTCCGGCAAAAGAAAAGCCGGATAAGTGCGCAGCCTAATCACAAAAAAACGTGTTTCTAAGTCCGCCGTAAAGACTGAGGCATTACTATTTTCATTCTTTTTTGCTGATTTTTTTTTAAAAGGGTATTGACTTAACTCACTTAATCTAGTAAAATATACTTAAGCGGTTAAATTGAGATTGGTAATTTTATAGGCACATAGGGCAGATTCATGGTAACTATTAGAGATGTAGCCAGGCAAGCCGGGGTAAGTGAAGCTACGGTTTCGTATGTTCTTAACGGCAAAGCTAGACATGCGAAAACCCGAATAAGCGATATTGCCAGCGAACGCGTGAAGGCAGCCGTCGTTCAACTCGGCTATCAGCGGAATGAAATAGCACGGTCTGTTTCCACCGGCAAGACTAACGTCATCGGCTTTCTGGTGCCGGATACTTCCAGTGAACATTGCGCCCGTCTGCTTGACGGCATAATGCGCGGCGCATACGAAAATGATTATTTCATCAAAGTTATTTATACGGAACCGGGTTGCAGCGCACTGGATATTTCAAGAATTTGCATTGGTCAACGGCTGGCTGGCTTGATTGCTTACGAACTGTCCGATAAAGATTTTTTCTCAGAATTGAAACAGCAGATCGCAAGACACGAAATACCTCTGGCGATAGCCGCCGGCAATTGTTGTGATTTCGATAAATGTATAAGGATATTGGCCAATCATGCCCAGGGCGGCAGTCTTGCTTTTAAACACCTATATGCTCAAGGACATCGTTCTTTTATGATTGCGGCAGAATATTGTAAAACAGAATGGGCAACTAAACGTTTTGCCGGATTTGTCGCGGCTGCGGCAGAAGCGGGAATTACCATCCCTGAAGCTAACATTATCCGCGCAGAAAAGGAACTTTCGTGTGAGTGGAATCAACTAAAAATATGTTTCACTGCAACCAGAGCCACAGCACTTTTCTGTATGTCAGATTATTCGGCGGTAACAGCAATAGACACGTTGCAACTGGCTGGACTTAAAGTTCCTGAAGATGTTGCGGTTGTCGGCTATGGGAATCTTTCTTTCTGCAAATTTTCCAGGCCGGCAATTACCAGCATTGAAGAACATTTGTCGCAAATCGGCAGCCGGACAGTAAATGTTATACTGGAAAAAATAAAAGCCCGTAATATAGCTGAATTGAATGAAGAATATTCTGAAACCTTAGATGTTGAACTGATAACCAGAGATTCCACTAATTTTAACAGATAATTCAATAAAGGAGATAGATCGCATGAAACAGAAAAGCCAAACGCTTAAAATGGTTGTCGGGAAAGTCAGTGTTTTCACGCTTATAGAACTTCTAATTGTGATAGCTATCATCGCAATTCTTTCCAGCATGCTGTTGCCGGCGCTGAACAAGGCCAGGGAAACAGCAAAGGGGGCATCTTGTTCTGCAAACATGAAGCAATTTGGACTAATTATGAATAACTATTCCAGTGATTATAATGACTATCTTGTCATGTGTGGATGAGCACTAGGAATGGCCGGATTTTGAGCATTTAAAATGGCCGGAAAACGGTCATTTAGTGCTGAGTGCGCATAATGCTGGCCGGTTGCCTGATAACAGGCAATCGGAA
>CAIJKT010000950.1 GCA_903821255.1 uncultured Lentisphaeria bacterium
AAGAACGGTTATGTAAAGTTGGGTATTATGTAAAGTCGGGGCGTTGTTCAGCCCCGTTCGCCTAGAAATATTAGCGAATTTACTTTACATAATAATTTCAAAAGGGGATTGTCATTTATCAAAAGAACGTAGCCAGGCAAGCAGTGTCTTGTCCTCTTGCCAAGAAGGAATAACCGGAATCGCTTCGGAATCATACGCCTTCTCTAAAGCTTCCCGTTTCATTTTACCGTCTATCCGTGCGTATATTTCTGTGGTTCTCAAATCAACGTGTCCCAAGATGTCCCTGATATATACGAGATTAACACCAGCTTGCAGAAGATGCATCGCCTTGCTGTGACGGAACACATGAGGTGAGATCTTGTCGGGGATGGATTCCCGAATGAGTGTGGGAACTGCGGCGAAATGCTTCTTCAGAATATACGTTACTCCTGCTCGTGTCAATGGATGCTTCATTCGATTCGTGAAGATTGGAGCTGTCTGCTTTTCCGAGCCGATCAATGATTTTTCCTGAATATACAAGCGGACTAAATTTGCTGTCGGACACATCAGCGGAACAATTCTTGTCTTGTTCCCTTTGCCGGTCAGCCTTATTGTCGCCGGTGCTTCGGTTCTAATGTCACGAACCTTCAAGTCAATCATTTCCTGAACGCGCGCTCCGGTATCGTACATAAGGCTGAGCAGCACTGTGTCTCTGCGACCCTCTGGAGTCGTATCTTGGGGTTGTGCAAGTATGGCTTTGATTACTTCAAGCGAGAGATAAGTAATGCTTGCGCCAAACGTCTTTTTAAATGCTATCGTCAGAATTCTCTGGCATTCGTGCATAAATGACGGCTCAGCCTCCTGAACATACCGGAAAAATGAATGGATTGCCGCCAAACGCTGATTTCGTGTCCTTGCGGAGACCATCCTGGAGGTTTCAAGCCATTCCAGAAATGACAATACCGTCTCCCTGTTGAGGCTTGCCATTGTGATATGCTCAGATTTGACTGCGAGGACCTCCTTGCAGTATTTGAGGAGCAATACGAAAGTATCCCTGTACGAGCTTATAGTGTTTTGGCTCAGCCCCCTCTCGGAAGGCAGAAACTTAGTCAGGAAATTGCTGAGCAAATATGAAAAATCAGTTGGTTTCTTCATTGATTCTTATCTCCGGTATTACGAATGAGCTGATTGAACTAACTGCCGAAACCACCTCCGGGAATATTTCCCTGGTAAACCGGACATATCTCTCGGTCGCCGCCACGGATTCATGCCCAAGGTAAATCGAAAGCAATGGAAGGCTGCAGTATATGTCCATGCCGTTGTCATGCATCTGCTTCAATGCTGATACCGCGAATGTGTGCCGGAAATCGTGTACGCGCGGGCCGATTCCGCGACCGCCGCGGGAAATACCGGCCTTCCAGAGTATTTTCATAAAGCAGTCGTGCACATAGTCAGTGCAATATGGGGTTCCGTCCCGTTTTATGAAAAAAAATTCCTTCTCGGAGGACACCGAATGGACTTCGTTGTAATATCTCCGGCAATATTGTGACAAATCCGCCGACATCGGCACCAGCCGCTCCTTGTCGAACTTTGCGTGCCGTATTGCAAGTACTCCGTCCAGCAGGTTAACATCGCGTATTTTCAGATTGACGGCCTCTGAAACGCGGAGACCACAACAGTACAGTATTCGAAACAGCAATGGCATTACGGTTGGCGCGTTGGAACGCCCTGTCTTTGTTCTGAATATGTCGCAGGCGTGAAAAAAGGCCGCGACCTCGCCTCGTGTGTAGATGTACGGAACAAAGCCGCTCCTGACAAACTTTAGTTTTGGCGGAATATAAACCGAAAATCCCTTTTGTTGCATAAACACCAAGAATTGCTTGATAATGTAAATCCTCTGATTTACATGCGACGGCGGCATCTGGCTGCCAGATGCCCAATGCATGACAACGCTCTTGTCAATCCCGTTTATTGTAATGCCTTTTTGAGTGACTGCGGCGGAGAAGGAGGCCAGCAAATACGGCACGGCGGCGTATTTTTTGCCAAGCGTGCGGTTATACTGCATGTATTCAGCCATGAAGGGGGCGAGAGAGCCCGAATAGAATGCCGGTGTCTCGTCATTGCGCATCTTCCACCTCCTTGTTCAGCATCAAGGAAATTATGGGCATATCCAGAGAGCAGGCACGCAGTTGCGCGATATTGACTTTCAAATAATGCATAGTTGTTTGAGTGTTCACATGCCCGAGGGATTCTGAAATCACCGGCAACGCCGTGCCATTGCCAAGCAATAGAGAGGCTAGACTGTGGCGCAGCGAATGTCCGCCATGTTTTTTTCCGGGAGGTATTTTTATCCCGGCATCCTTCAGACGGTTGTGCACGATATAGTGGATGGTTGACTTATCAAGTTCGCACCATGGGGGGATGGCACGCAGAAAAACAAAATGGGAATTAATTTTCGGACGCCCATGCCTTAAGTAGTCGATGATGGCGTTTCCAACATCGTTGAGTAAGGGCAGAACAATTGGGTTTCCCGTTTTTTGCTGGTTGAATTCCAAAGTGCCATTCTCCCATTTCAGATTCTCGAACTTCAGGCCGAGCAGGTCTGATGTCCTCAGACCTAGGCAGCAAAGTAATTGAAGCATGGCGTAGTCTCTTTTCCCTTTGGGATTGCCGCGGTCGATGCTCCCGAGCAATGTGGTTATTTCATCTTTTGTGTATGTCGAAGGCACCGTGGCGTACGCAAATTTGCGTATTTTCGGAACATAAACGCTGAAATCCTGTTCGGTGATATGGTTGTCATACATGTATCTGAACAGGCTGCGCAGCGTGCTGGCCGTGACCTTTATTTTCGAAACACAGGATTTAGGCAGAGATTTGAAGAAATCAATCAAAAGTGATGGCGTAAATTCAGAGAAGCCATGAACACCGCGCTGCGCCAGGAAAGCGTCGAACCTTGCCAGATAAAGTTGTTTATCTTCTATGGTTTTCCTTGCCAAAAATGTCGTCATGTGCAAGATATAATCGTTGAATACCTTGACCGACAATTCGGTAAAAACCGGCGGACAAGGTGTCTTTCGCCAGGATATCCGATCAAAATGCAGATAGTTATAAAGGATATTAAGTGCAAGAATGTCTCGTTTACACTGATTCTTAGATTTTGAAGTACAACAGAAGTTCAATGAATCAACCATGAAACTGCGTATGAAACCAGGAGTGTAGTCCACCGAATGGACTGAATCACCAGCATATTTCTTCAATTTGTTCCAGACCACATTGCAAGTGCCTATATACCTTTCGGAATATCGCTGAGTACGCATTTGAGATACGACATTTTCAATTAGTTGAGGCAGGTCTACCGTCCTAGAGAACGCATTTTTCGGAAGGGGGTCTGGACACAGGGGAGGCAACGAGTCTTTCATAAAACACCTTTCTGTTACAGTTATTGAGACGAGGAGCTATTGCTCCGTGATAGATCAATTGTAACAGAGTTTTATGTTTTAAGCTTCCAGAAACACAAAAATTATGTAAAGCTTTTTAAATGTCAATTGTGCGTGGGAGACAAAGAAAAACGCCCCGACTTTACATAATACCCAACTTTACATAACCGTTCTTATGTAAAGCTTTACATAAGAACGG
>CAIJKT010000951.1 GCA_903821255.1 uncultured Lentisphaeria bacterium
GCCAACGCCAATGGATTTGCCGACGTAACAGATGTAGTTGGCTACAATGGCGGCGGCATGGGCCTTGATGACCGGGATCATCGCCTGTTTCCTGGGCGCAAAATGCTGATCAGCGAATTTTCCTCCGGACGCGGCGCTCGCGGAGTCTATATGGAAAACGCTCCTGCTGACTCTGAATCTGAGACTCTGGGCGATGGGCGCGTGATGAAGCGCGGCGGACATTATTGCAGCGAATTTGAGCTTTGCCATTCTCACGAACAGGAATGGCGACACGTCACCGCGCGCCCCTGGCTTGCAGGCGGCCTGATGTGGTCAGCCATTGAATACCGGGGCGAAACTACCGGCTGGCCGATCGTCACCAGCCAGTTTGGAGTACTCGACATCTGCCGCTTTCCCAAGGACGCATATTACTTTTATAAGAAGGAATGGACTGACTCTCCCATGCTCCATCTCTTTCCGCACTGGACCTGGCCGGGCAAGGAAGGTCAACGCATTGAAGTCTGGTGTTACAGCAACTGCGACACCGTGGATTTATACCTGAACGGCCAGTTACAGCCGGGGATACCGCATTTTTTGCAAATCGGGGCTTCGTGGCCGCACTTGTCCTGGCAGGTACCATACGCGCCGGGAACTTTATGCGCCGAGGGCCGCCTCAACGGGCAGGTAGTCTGTCGGCAGGAAATCAGGACGGCTGGCGCCTCCGCCATGTTGTGCATGTCTGCCGACCGGGCGAGGCTGCTCGCAGACGGCGAAGATGTTTCATTTATTACTATCAGTGTTCTCGATGCAGAGGGCGTACCAGTTCCAATCGCTGCTGTGCCTGTCTCGGTGGAGGTGACAGGCAGCGGCCGCTTGATTGGTCTGTCATCTGGAGAGCCAGGAAGCCATCAATCGGAAAAATCTTCGATTGCCAGGACATTCAACGGACTGTGTCTGGCGATTGTACAGAACAACGGGCAGGAAGGTGAAATACATGTTACCGCTTGTTCGCCAGGTTTATCCTCAAACGTATTCGTCAAATTGACATGCAGCAGTGCATTCAAATGTTAATAAAGTAGACAAATATGGGAGTTGCCGTGTCAATGCATATCATACATTGACCGTTACAATATGTCAGTACAAGATTTGCAGCATTAACGAATATAAAATGGAGATTAATATTATGGAAAAGTTTTTACCAAAAATCATTTACAATGACGATACTTGTTCTTTGCGAGTCATACCGAAACCGCATAGTTTGAGTCAAATCCCCCAGGCTGTGGAATATTTAAAAAATACCCAGGTGGGATGCATATGCTGGTCTATCGCCAGCGGGGATCTCGCTTATTCCTATCATTCTACATTTATTGAGAACGCATACGATATGGCGGAAAAAGACGGCGGGTATAGCGCTACCGGCAATGAAGGTAATTTATTGCTTAGCCTGCACCGTCAGGGAATTGACTATCTGCCGACTTTAATTAATGAATTGCGTAAGATCAATATAGCTTTTTTTGCCAGTTTCCGGATGAACGATATTCATTTCAAGTCAGAGCCCGAGGGAATGCTGGCTACGGAGTTCTGGAAGCAACACCAGGAAATGCGGCTCTGGGGAGTTACGCAGCACCGCAGCTATGATAATGCGGCAATGGACTATTCCTATCCTGAGGTAAGAAATAATCGTCTGAACTCCATCCTGGAAGTGGCCGAACGCTACGATGTCGATGGGATAGAACTGGATTTCTGCCGAAACCCCTTGACTTTTAATCCGGATGAAGCGTGGGAAAAACGGGAAATTCTTACTGATTTTATCAGGCAAATACGCCGTGGTATTGAAAAAATCGGTAACACAAGGAATCGTAAAATTAACTTTTTGATCAGATTGCCATTTGATGAAAATCAACAACGCAACGCCGGAATGGAGGTGGATGCGTGGATAAAAGATAAACTCATGGATATTTTAGTAATGAGTACTTTCTTTAACATCTATAATATTGAAGTGGAACCTTTCTTGAGCCTGTGCCGCGCTAAAGATATTCTATTTTACCCGTCGATCGAGTGCAATCCGGCAATTAACAGTTACCCATCGGTCGAGCTCCCGGACGAGGTTCGCCCTCCGCGACATAATTTTGTCGTTCGAGAGAGCGCCGGGGAGACGGTAATAAGACTTCGGGCAATGGCGCAAAATTTTCTGGCGCAAGGCGTCGACGGGGTTTATATGTTTAACTATCCCTGTACAATTTTTCAGAACTATCCGAGTTCCAATTTTCCCAGTCTCATGAATACCGGCGAGTTAAAACTGCGGGCGGCGCTGCTATCTCAGGCAGGCTCCGCTGAAACACTGGCACACAAGGAGAAGGAATATATCTTCTGGCATGAGCTGCCTATCTATGTTGAGGCCTCCCGCCCGGCAAAATATTTCCAGACCATAAAATTTTACGTCAACGATGAGGATGTATTGGATAAAAACAGCGCTATTACTATAAGCTTCCATCAGGTAGTGGAAGATAGCCCCCATGCGTACTGTAAGCCTTTGAGCAGGTATGCCGCGTCAGGTTATGTGACTTATCTGCTCAATGGGAATACTCTGGACGAAAGCAGATTTGTGCGAATAAAGCAATTGCCTGGCAGAATACAATCGGGGTTTGTGGTGGGCGAACATGAGCTTATCCGGATATCCGGCGAAGCTTGCAGTGTTTTGCAAAAAGGATGGAATACCCTCGGGTTTGAAATTCGCCATACGCCGGTAAATGATGACCCGTATATCTATATTTATGAGTTGAATTTGCATATTGAAGGATGACCGAAGACAATTGCATCCTGGCTGACCATCTGTGGCAAAGTAATAAATATCAAATCAATATAAGGGAATAATGAATACTATGAACTTACGGGAACGAATACTTGCAGTTTATCGGGGTGAAAGGCCGGACCGGATTCCTTTCATGCTGGACTTGTCACACTGGTTCTACCAACGTAACCGGTTGCCATGGGATTTAAGCAAAAGTTACGATCATCCGGAAATAGAACTGATTGACTACCATAAAAAAATGGGTGTTGGTTTTTATCTGCCGAATCTGGGGTCTTTTTACGAAACCATTTACCCGGCAGAGATTAAAATAACAACCAGCAAGAGCGCCGACGGCAGCGAAATCCGCTGGCGGATAACCACTCCCGGTGGAACACTGGAACGAGTAAGGGTCTGGGAAGAGGATAACTACTCATGGGCCATTCCTGAATGGATCATAAAAAACAAAGCGCAACTGCTAATTTTGGCAGAAGCGCTTTCGTCAAGAAGCTACCAGTCAGATTGGAAAAAGTATCATGAGTGGATGAATTGCGTCGGCGACACCGGGGTTGTCTACATCGGAACCGGATATAGCGGCATGGGGCAACTCCTGAATTACTGGATGGGGGTGGAAGATACCCTGTATGCAGCTTACGACTGGCCGGATACGGTAAAGGAAGTTGTGTACCGGATCAACCAGAACAATCTGCTGCTGATAGATCTGCTGGCGCAGTCTCCAGCTGAAATTATCATTATGGGGGATAATTTTTCCAGTGACATTCAGCCGCCGTCTTTTTTTGAAGAATGGTCAAAGGACTATTATGCCGAAGCAATCAGGCGGTTACACGCCGCCGGAAAATACGTAGCGGTTCACATTGACGGACGACTGAAAGGTTCGTTGAAGATGTTCAGTGGGATCGGGGCTGATTGCGCCGATGCCGTAACCCCGAAACCGACCGGAGACCTTTCTCCTGCGGAATGTCGCAACGATGCCGGGGAACAGATGATTCTTTCCGGCGGAGTTCCGCCTTGCTTATGGTTGCCGGGCATTAGCGATGATGCATTCCGTCAGGCTGTTACTGCATGGCTGGAACTAGCCCGAACCAACCCGCATCTGATCGCTGCTGCCGGAGACCAGGTGCCGCCGCATGCCCTTGAACACAGGATTTTAATTATGAAAGAAATGGTCGCAGGATATGCTCTTTGACCACGAAAATAGACGATGTATGCAGGCATGTTGAAGGATTGTTTATATATAAATCAAGCAGCTGGTTTAATTTGCCCGCATAGAAAATAACAAACTTATTCACGAAAAGAGGCAAGATAGATGTTGAAAAATAGATCAAAAGAGCTTCTCAATCAGCGCTTTGTAATGGAGCTTGGGAAAAATGGCTGTGTCGATGAAATCATGCCGGTCATCAAATCGGTTTCAGCAAAGATTGAAACCATCGGTGCTATTGCGGACGAAAACGCCATACATACAGAAGCGCTGACATGCTTTTTTGATCCGCATGTTCACGGAGATTGCCTGGTTCATGACGAACTGACCCATAACACATATTCCTTCCGGCATCATGAACAGCAGCCGGGAAACTGGCTGGCAGTGCAAAAATGGTTTGACCGGGAAGACCACTGGGAATGGAATCTCGAAATCATTCACCTCGATGGCGCAGAAAGGGAAATGAGCGTCGAATTGCTATTGCCGCACCCGATTTTCCCCGGTGCCCATGGTCCTGGTCATAGCAACTGGGAATTATGGCTGCCGTTTTCCCAGGAGTCATTGGGCAATGACTATGGCATCAGAAAAGTGCATCACTGTAAATGCATAGATGAAAAGACGGATATTCCGCTACCACTCTGTACATTGTTTCATTCGACGCAGGATATAAGCCTGGGGTTGTCATATCTGCTGCCGCCGGATCAGACATGGTATACCGATTTTGAAATTGACCAGAGGAACTGGCTGACAAAAATCACGTTCAACAACCTGGGACTGGTCAAGCATGGAAAGATAAATTTAAAGTTCTGGATATTCAGCCATGAAGGTGACTGGCGTCCGGCGCTGGGCTGGGTGAGAAATAAATTCCCGAAGATTTTAGGCCCGGTGCTAGGCCAGGAAAAACTCGAGGGCAATATGGCCTATACCATTCCGATGATTCCGGAAAAACGGATCAAGGACTGGTCGCAGAAAATGCATCTTCGCTGGAATGAGCTTTTCTATTGCAGGAATTTCGGAGATTATTTTCCGGCAGAGCCTTTCGATTCCAACCACTTCAAGATGCCGGAGCATCCGGAATGGTCTGTGGACAATCTGACCTATGATGATATCAACCGTTATATCGACATGTGCCACAAGCATAACGTAATGGTTATGCCGTATTTTAACATCGGCGAATGCGAATCGGAAATTGCACGCAATTCTTTCCCTGAATCAATCGCGAGAATATTCAACGGCGATGAACTGGTGCCCTGGATATACTACGACCGCAGGAATTATAATATCCTGATGAACAGCGACCCGGCTTATCCATTCTTTGATTTCATCATGTCGCAGTTCGAAAAATTGCTGAAGCGATGTCCAGGAATAGACGGTTTCTTCTTTGACCAGATGAATTACGGCTGGATTGATACTGCGCATTTCGACGGACAGACATTTTACAATAACCGTCCGGCGTACAACATGGCGAATATGTATCTGCGGGCCTTAAAGAAGACCAGAGAGATATTTCCGCGTCCGCGAATCAACGGCATGGCGAATGGAGTAGTGCGCTGGCAAATGATGGAATATCTGGATGGAGTAATGGCAGAGGGCGATCCTGAAACATTGGGCCGCTTATCAGTGCTTGCTCCGGAGAGGCCGACAATTTGCCTGGATGAAGGCGAGAACGCTTTTCAAATGGCGTTGTATTACGGTTCGTGGCTGCATGTTTCCCCGTATTACCGGTATCCGACGACAGAATCCCTGCCGAAAGACGCGCTTAAACTTTTCTCCCGCTACAACCCGCTGTTTGAATTTCTGGAAGGCAGAAAATGGGTTTATACACCCAACCCCCTTATTGTAGAGATAAATTCAGCGAATATCTACAAGTCTCCGCTTTTAAATCATGGCGAAAGAATCAAGTCCAATATTTTCAAAACCTCATGGGGCGAATATGCCATAGTTATTCTGGCGTTACCGAAAGGGCTGGCACTGAAAAACTCGAATAATGTTTCTTTGACTGTTCGCATCAAAGTGCCTGAAAATAACGTATTGAAGCAAGCCGTGATTTGCGGGGCAGACTATAAAGGGTATAGCATTGAAAAAACGGTTAAAGCTGAAAGTGGCTATCTTGAAGTTAACGTCCCGAAACACGGAGCCGCGACCATGATTATTCTCTCCAGCAATTTCAATACCTTAAAGTCGATGAAAAATTGGACAAAATTCTCAGAAAAGGAACAAACAAAATGTTTATAGACATTCATGCACATGCGTATCGGAGGCCCATCCCTTTCGTGGTTCAATTCTGCACTGCGGAACAGGTCATTGAACGGTATGACCAAGCCGGGATAGAAAGGGGAGTACTGCTTCCGATTGTCAGTCCGGAAATCTATCTTCCCCAGGCCAACGAGGATATTCTCGATATGGCGAAACAGTACCCTGACCGGTTTATTCCGTTCTGCAATATCGACCCGCGCGCCCTGACCAATTCGGCGGATGCGCCGCTTGACCGCCTGCTCCGATACTACCGCGATCAGGGTTGTAAAGGACTTGGAGAGGTAATGCTGAACGTGCCGGTCATGCATCCCATGGTTCAAAACCTGTTCAAACACGCGCAGGAAGTCGGACTTCCGGTGATCTGCGACGGCTCCGATGTGGTCGGCGGTGATTTCGGCTTGTACGATGATCCCGGCCTGCCGCAACTGGAACATACTTTGCAACGCTTCCCGAAGCTCATCATGCTCGGGCACGGCCCGGTATTCTGGTCGGAGATAGGCCGTCTTGAAACTCCGGCCCAGCGGAAAACTACATTCAATCCTGACGGCGAGCAGGTGGGATGGAATCCGCCAGGCGGTCCGATTAAAGAGGAAGGCGTTGTGCCCAGACTTTTCCGCAGATATCCGAATCTGTATGGCGATTTGTCTGACCCGTCGCCCGCGAATGCACTGGCCCGTGATCCCGAATACGGCCCGAAGTTCCTGGACGAGTTTCAGGACCGGCTCCTGTTCGGTACGGACATCTGCGACTTCGACACCCCATTTCCCATGGTTGACCTTCTAATTGAATGGCGCGACACGAAAAAAATCAGTGAGCAGGTATTCAACAAAATTGCCAAAGCGAACGCGGTGAAACTTCTCGGCTTGTAATTTAACAGTGATATACAGGATAAAACCCGTTTCACTATGAAGAGCATGAGGAGAATACATGTTTAACCACGAAAGACACGAAAAAGCACGAAAAAAATCAGTCAGCGAATTGCGGCGGGTATTCCCGCAATAATTCGCTGACTACTGGTTTTACTCTGTGTTCTGCTAACTATCGGGTTAGTCCCGCGACTGCGGGATGACCTCTGTGGTAAAAATAGATTTAGTTTTATTTTCGTGTTCTTTTGTGTGTTTCGTGGTAAGAAAATGATTTATTTCCCCCTGCGGGATTAATTGAATAGTAAAATGGTATTAATATGAAATTATCAAACAGAACCCGCTATCAGCCGGTGGATAACGGCTATGAAATCATCGGCAGCCGGGAGTTTTTCAACCGGACGCTGTATGGTGCGCATACTAATGACGATCTTCAGGAGCGGTATTTTACTTTTGCCGGAGATTTGCCACTGTTTATGGGGGCTGTTACTGATTGGACGAAAAACAACTGGGGCAATTATGCGAAGAGCGGAGTTTTGATGAGCGGGCTGGCTTTAGCGCCCGGCTTGAAAATACCCTCTTTCTATTCTCAGGATGTGGATGTCAGTTCGCACTGGTTTCATAATTCCGAGGATATTGTCGCGGTGTTCCGCAACGGCTGGATGGAATACGAATTCTGTCAGTTCTCCCCATGGTTTCCAGTCGTCAAAGTGAATATTGCCGTATTCCCATTGATGCCGGAAGACGGCTTTCTGGTCCATTACAGAATAAAAACTGATCAACGGGTTATTTTCTGCGCCGGGTTTGGCGGAATGACTGATTTTATCAGCCGCCTGGAGTATCCGCAGATTAAAGCGCGAAATTTCAACGCTTCCGATTGCGAAAATAATATTATAAA
>CAIJKT010000952.1 GCA_903821255.1 uncultured Lentisphaeria bacterium
ATGGAAATGACCACGTTCCCAGGCCAAAGCGTTGATTTCACCGTCGCGGACAATTTTGTCCGTCTAGAAAAAGCATGGAGGCAGTTATGAGTATTACCAACTCCGTCCGTCAGGCATTATTGAACCGTGAACCCATCTTCGGTTCGTGGCTCCAAATCGGCCCCTATCCCGCTCTCGCGGAAATCCTTGCCAACGCCGGTTACGACTGGCTGGGGGTGGATTGTGAGCATTCCGACATAGACGTCGAAGGTTTTACCGCTCTGGCACGCGGCATGTTCGGTCGCGGAGCGGTTCCATTGGCCCGGGTCCGCGAAAACGACACCCTTGCCATCCGGCAGATGCTTGATGCCGGGGCGCAGGGGGTAATCGTACCTCTGATCAATACTGCCGCCGAAGCGAGAAGAGCCGTTGCGGCAGCCAAATACCCCCCGCAGGGTGTCCGTGGGTTCTGCTTTTCGCGGATGAATAACTACGGCATCGATTTTCCCGACTACGCCGCCAATGCCAATGATAATATCGCCGTGGTGGTGATGATCGAGTCGAAGCAGGCGGTAGAAAATATCGATGAAATCCTCACCGTCGACGGTGTCGATGGTGTGTTCATTGGTCCCTACGACATGAGCGGCTCCTACTGTCTGATTGGCCAGACTGACCATCCGGTAATCCGGGAAGCCTGTAAAAAAGTCGTCGATGCATGCAGCAGGCATGGCAAAGCGGCCGGATTACACTTGGTCAATCCGACCCCGGAAGCGATTGCGAAAACGCTTGCCTGCGGGTTTACTTTTATTGCCCTCGGGGTGGATATGGTATTTTTGAATCAGGCTGCAAAATCCGCACTGACCTTCGCCCGACAGGCAGTTTCCGGAAAGTGAGAATTCATGCAAACACAAAACTCAAATAAGCAAGTTCCGCTGTTAGTCGGCATCGGCGAACTGCTCTGGGACCTGCTGCCGGGCGGGCGTCGCCTCGGCGGCGCTCCTGCTAACTTTGCCTACCACGCGGCACAGCAGGGCGCGGAAGCCTATGCGATCAGCGCAATCGGCGATGATACTGAAGGTCTGGACATCCTGAGTGAAATCAAGAATAAACAAATGTCAACTGAATATCTTGCCATTGTTCAGGGCCAGTCGACCGGGACCGTTACCGTCGAGTTGAATGACGGCTTCCCCGCCTATATCATTCATGCTCCAGTCGCCTGGGACTTCATTCCATTCGAGGATCGGATTGCCGCATTGGCAAGGAAAGCCGATGCGGTCTGTTTCGGTACTTTGGCGCAACGCGGAGAAGTGTCGGCGGCGACGATCCGCCGTTTTATCGCTCACACCCGGCCTGACTGTCTGAAGATTTTCGATGTCAATTTGCGGCAGCATTTCTTCAACCGGGAGGTGATCGAACTTTCGTTGAAACAATGTAATCTCTTAAAAATCAGCGACGAGGAACTGCCGGTCGTGGCCGAATTACTGGGATTGCATGGCAACGCTGAAAAATCAATATCTCAATTGTTGCAACGTTATAACCTTAAATATGTTGTATTGACTAAAGGTGTAAAAGGCAGCGAATTTAGTGACGAGAACGCTTATATAACCGTTCCAGCATTCAAATTCGGACCCAAAATCGATACGGTTGGTTGCGGAGATTCGTTTACAGCTGTGCTGGCAACCGGATTGTTGATCGGACTTGCCCCGGCAGATGCCATGCGTCACGCATCCATGATCGCAGGGATAGTCTGCGCTAGTGCCGGGGCAATGCCGGAAATACCTGAAGAGTTAAAAATCCGCTGTCATCCACTGGAAGTTTGAATTTTACAATAATGATAGATTCCACACTGGTCTTTAAATACTGTTCCCAGGACACTTGCAGAGAATTCATCGAACTCAAAAAGAAGGTACATTAAGAAATTGAAATGACAGATTCCAAACCAGACAAAGAAATAAAACTTTATCATGTCGGAACCCTTACTTATACTAAGGCATCGCTGGCCATCCTTTTCTGCTGGCTGCTGTGGGGAGATTTCTGCTTCATACTTATGGAGACGGTTGTTCCAAGCATCATGCCGCTGAA
>CAIJKT010000953.1 GCA_903821255.1 uncultured Lentisphaeria bacterium
CTTACCCGTCACATGCGAAATCCTGTTTCTACACAGGGCGGGATCAGTTACCAGAGGAGTTTTTGTGCTCCACTGTTTTTGATTTCCCGATTTTTATTCTGTTTCCTGACTTCTGGCCTTTTATATATAGTAAATTTGTCAACCCAAACGGCGATGACAAGTTCAAACAGCGCTATTTTCAGACATTTTTATTTTTGACCGGACGACCGCGTTTTACCGGACGTTTAACTTCCGTCTTGGCCGTCTTGGCCGTCTTTGCCGCCTTTGCCGCCTTTGCCGCCTTGGCCGCCTTTGCCGTTTTTGCAGCGGCCGGACGGCTGTTCACGGGGTCGGCTTTTGCCGGTTTAACGGACTTGGCGGGACGGCCGCGCTTCTTCGGCGCTTCGGCAACTGTAACTTTATCCGGGATTCCGGCGACTTCGGCATCCATACTGTCCAGTTCAATGCCGAAAATGCTGCCCAGATCACCGCTGCTGATTACCGAAGCGGCACCGGAGTCAGCCAGATCATTGGCGAAACCGGCGCTGAAAAGTTCATTCTGGTCAACTCCGCGCAGCAGGAAAAAAAGTTCCGGCTGCGTATCCAGCCGGGCGCCGACGCCGTACAAAACCGCCGCCAGATGTTTGCATAAACCCGCCCAGTCCGGGCAGTTGCAGATCAGTTTAATTTCCTTCGGCGACGGGAACAGCCCTTCATCCTTCCGGCAAAGCAGGGCGATGATTTCCGGGGAGAGTTTGCCTTGAATCAAATTGATCAGCGAATCGATTTTGCCGGCGCACGATTTTTTGATCCGCTCCCACTTTTCGCCGGGCAGTTCGGCTATTTTGATGCTGATTTCATAAAGCTCCGAGCCCTGTACCTTGGCGGTGATCAGACCCTTTTCAATCTGCAGATCGATCACCGCCCCCTGCCGGACATAACTGCGTCCGCGCGGCAGGCGGCTCTCGTAGTCATGATATGACTCGACATTATCGCACCAGGCTTTGCCCCAGAATGTTTTCGCGATGGCGCGGCCTTCGATCACGACCGGCGAAAGCTTTGCGCCTTTGCCGATGAGTTTTTTGATTTTTGCCTGGGCCGCCTGTTTACGCTCCGCCGCGGAGACGTAACGCGGATAGTAGTCATCATAATTGTTCCAGCGTGACATTTTATCTATTCCTTTTTTTAAGAGGTTAAAACCGCATTCATGTCCAGTTCCACAAACTTGAGCAATTCATCATTGTTCATGTCGGTCAGCAGCTTTTCCGCGCCTTCGGACAGCAGCGAATCGGCCAGACCTTTCTTCTCGTCAATCAGGGCATCGATTTTTTCCTCGATGGTGCCTTTGCAGATAAACTTGTGCGCCAGCACATTGCGGTGCTGGCCGATGCGGAACGCGCGGTCGGTGGCCTGGTTCTCCACCGCCGGATTCCACCAGCGGTCAAAGTGAATCACATGATTGGCCGCCGTCAGGTTAAGCCCGGTGCCGGCGGCTTTCAGCGACAGCACAAAATAGGGCGGTCCGGATTCGCTCTGGAACTGCTCCACCAGGAACTGCCGCTGCTTGATCGAGGTTCCGCCGTGCAGAATCAGCCCGGTCTGCCCGAAACACCGCGCCAGATGGTCATGCAGCGGCTCCGTCATTTCCCTGAACTGGGTGAAGATGAGCGCCTTTTCCTGGCGGGAGGAGATTTCCTCCACGATTTCCGCCAGCCGCAGGAATTTACCGCCGGCGGCGGCGTTGTAGTCGCCGCTGCCGTCAAACTGCGCCGGATGGTTGCATATCTGCTTGAACATCATCAGGTACTTGAAGATC
>CAIJKT010000954.1 GCA_903821255.1 uncultured Lentisphaeria bacterium
CAACAACACAAACAACTGCTACGACAACGTGGACTGGCAATGAAGCGATTTCTGGAGTGGGTTCGTATAATCAATGTAGTAGTTATGTAAATGACTATGATTGTGATTCAGCTTTTGATGGAACAACTCTTACATATTGGAAAGCTGCTAATAAAGTAACAGAACGGTCTCCTGAATGGATTGGATTTTATTGGACAACTCCTAAAATTATTAAATGGTACAAAGTATTTTTTGGTAATACAGGAACCCCATCAACTTGGAGTTTTGTTGCTTCAAATAATGGAATAACTTGGATTACATTAGATTATCAATATCAAAATACTGATACTGGATGGGCTACGATGGGTATAAGATTCCGTTGCAAGAACTGCAACCAGAAATATGAACTGGAAGACCAATGGGCTGGACAGGTTTCAGAGTGTCTGCGCTGCGGAGCCGCAATGCAGGTGCCCAGAGAATCGCAGATTCCGCCGGAAAAGACCGCTGCTCCAAAATCCAAGACGATTAGAAGGGCCATGCCTGTCCAGGGAATCAACGTGCTGGATAAAATTCAAAAAGTCCAGATCGTTTCCGCCACGACAAAGAGCGGTGCGGAAGACGACATTATCTTCCGTTGCAAAATATGCCAGCAGAAGTATCGTCTGCCGCGCGACCTTGCCGGCCAGGTAGCGGAATGTGCAAAATGCAAAAGAAACATGGTTGTGCCTGTCAAGTCGGACGACCGGGCCAAGGATACTGAGAAACCTGACGATGACATCGTTTTCTGGTGTAAAGCCTGCGGCGTTAAATATCGGCTGGACAAAGAACTTGTCGGACAGCGTGTTGAATGCACCAGATGCAAAAGTACCTTCCCGGTTCCGAAAGAGTCGGAAACCGGGCCTCCGAAGAATCTGGTCGGACAGAAACCGGAGAATAACAAGCAGGCAGTTACGGCCCCGGCAGCATCCGCCAATAATAAAATTATATCAACAGCGCCGGTCAATAACAGTACGGCCATTCCTGAACTTCCGAAAGAAACGCCGGAAAGCCGTCTTGACCGGATACCGGAGAAAACTGCACCGCCTGTTCCTGAAAAAGAAAAAACTGCAGCTGCGGCAAACATTGCTGAAAACAAGGGAGAAAAGAAATCAGATTCCGGTAATGTCCTCCATATTGACCCGGAAATGGAGAAAACGCATACTACCATCGAAATGACCAAAACGGTGACCCTGATGGTAAAATATATTATAAAGCTGCCGCGGAATAATATTCTTTTTTCATGGGGTTCGGTTGTAATTGACTGGCTTGCGCAGTTCGGCATCTTCCGCTGGATTCCCAAACGGATATTCGCTTATATTTTCATACTGGCCGCATTGACAGGGATGCTTTATCTTACAAGTGGATTTTTCAGAACGCAAGACGATCCTCCGACATACCAGCTTCATACCATATGCGCCCAATGCGGCAATCGGGAAATCAGAAATATTATAGATCCGGATGACGCGGTATGTTCCAAATGCAAAAGCAAAATCGGTTATGCCTGGCAATGCGAAGAATGCGGTAAATATTTCCCGAAATTAAATACGGAAAAAACAATAATCAATGATCCCCAATTAAGCAGACATGAGAAAATAGGGCTGATTAAACCGACGGTGTGTCCGCACTGCCGGTCGTCCAAAGTGCATTATGTCACAAGCGATGATGCCACTTTCGGATATTAATAACTAATCTTCTCCAGTTCAGCTATGACCGTCTGCGGCGTAATGGCAGTCATGCATACAGGATTTCCCCTCGGGCATTCGCGTTTAAAGCACGGCGCGCACGGCTGCTTCTGGCAGACAATCCTCCAGCTTGCGGAAATCGGAGAAGTGGCGGAGTGATCAGTCGGGCCGAAAATCGCTACACCGGGACAGCCCAGCGCCGCCGCCAAATGCATGATGCCGCTGTCATTGGCCACACATGCCGCAGCATGTTTCAGCAAATGCATAAGTTCCGGCATATTGGTCCTCCCGGCCAGATTGAATGCCTTGTCAGGATACAGCCCCTCGACCGCCTCCTGGCAGATATCCCTCTCTTTCGCGGAACCCAGCACTGCGACAATCCCGCCCTGCCCGATCCACCATTCAGCCACAGTCTTGAAACTGGCGGAATCCCAGCGCTTGGAACTGCCGTATGCAGCGCCGGCCGCCAGCGCCAGCAGGCGGGGATGCCGGCAAAGCGACGACAGTTCCGGACGCAGCGTTTCAAACTCCGGAGCAATATTGAATTCCGGCAGTTCGCCGTTCCAGTCCGGCGCGCCGAGTGCTCTGACCATGGACAAATATTTATTTGCATGATGCAGTTCATTCAGCACATGATCTTTCCTTCCGGGAAATTTAAAGCTTCTTTTCAGCAGGACTCCGCGGCAGCGGGCGGCGGCACCATACAGTTGTTTAATTCCGGCAAGCCGGAAGTGTATGGCATCGCGCAATGAATTATTAAACAGTATTCCTGCCCCCGCTTGAAGTTTTTTGACATTTTTAATCTCCTCCGATGTCCACGCCCGGTGCGCCTGCTCCAGCGGAAAAACAACATCAACCAGCGGCATGGCGTTAAACAATTCGGTCAGCGCGGCCGGACAGATTACAAAAATACCACAGCCTTCAGGCATAATTTTTTTCAACTGCATCAATGCGGGCAGTGTCATTACCGCATCGCCCAGCCAGTTGGGAACACGCACCGCAATACCGTCTTTCAGGCAACGCACATCAAGCGGCGTCACCGGAAATAGCGGAGCCGCCGCCAAGTCCGGCCTGACTATTTTTACTTCTTTGCTCATCGCAATCACAAGTCACTTTGTTAGTTTTAGATTTTCAACTCGCATAAAGTACACTTTTCAGCATAATGATGCAATCGCCACTAGCCATGAAAACAGAGAAAGAAACTCAAAAATGATTCTTCACTTCCCGATTTTTCAATTTTAATTTGCGTTTTGTTAAACTATATGCTTAATTATGTTAAACAAATAAAGGATGTTCATAATAACATGCTATTGAAAACAGTAAAGCAATATATCACTACGCTTAATGTCGGCGACAGACTGCCCAATGAATTGGAACTGGCGGCCAAATTCAAAGTTTCGCGTGGAACCATCCGCGAAATAATCAACCATCTTACGCTGCTTGGTGTGCTGGAGCGCAGCACCAAGCGCGGAACCTTTGTCAAGGCTCCAAGCGCCGGCGATATCGGCGAAACCTTGAGTTTACAATTGCAGATTGCCGGAGTCGGGTTTGAGGAACTGAAGGAAACGCGGCTCTTTCTCGAACTGGCGCAAGTTCCGCTTTTAATAAAACTGGCCACTCCGGTTCTGATTGACCGGCTGAATTCATTGATAGACCTGATGGAGCTGTCTCTCGATAATCCGGACAAGGCCGATACAATGGATTTGGAGTTCCACTTGACCCTGATGGAGATTACCGGAAACCGGGTTTTAAAGGTCTTCTCTCAGGTGATCACGATGATGTTCTACCGTAAATACCGCAACCGATTTCTAAACGCCGCCGCAATCAAAAAATCAGTTGATGATCACCGCGCAATGATGAAATACCTGCAAAACGGGGATTGCGAGAATTTGAAGATTCTAATTATTAATCATATCCAGCCTTTATAAAATATGGAGAATATCATGGCCAGAACTTTTGATCCGGAATTGTACGACCGTTATCTGGAAGCAAGCTTGAAATATACCTTGATTCCACCGCCAATCAATCCGGAAGTTCCGCTTCGTTATTACCCGGACGTCGACGACTACACAATGAGTTGCGGCATGGCTCGAACACTTAATGGAAGAATCTGGCTGGCATGGTTCGGCAACGAGGACGGCGATGGAGCCGTGATGTTAATGGCGCATAGCGACGATGACGGCAGAAGTTTTTCCAATCCTGACTTTATCATCGATCCCGGCTTCATCCCGGGCGGCGTACATATTTCGGCCCTGGTCGGCAATCTGTGGACAGCGCCGGACGGCAGATTATTCCTGTTTGTCATGCAAAGCCTCGGTTTCAACGACGGGCGGGGCGGCGTCTGGCAATCGATCTGTGAAAATCCGGACGACAACAAACCAACCTGGTCCACTCCAGCGAGACTATGGCACGGCGCGGCATTGAACAAACCGACTGTACTTGCAAACGGCACCTGGCTTCTGCCGGTTGCACTCTGGCATCGTTTTCTGATTACTGTGGAGCAGGACCATCACTCTTTCTGGGGACAAAGTAAACTATTTCATGAACTCGATGAACGGCGCGGCAGCAATATCCTCGTTTCAACCGATAGCGGCAGAAACTGGCAACTGCGCGGCCATGTCAGCAATTTGTTTGACAGCACGTTCGATGAGCCGATGATACTTGAGCGCAAAGACAAGAGTCTGCTGATGTATATGCGCGACTGTCACGGAATGACGCAAAGCGAATCGTTCGACGAGGGAAACACATGGAGTGTTCCAGTAAAAACTCCGTTCCGCAGCGCCAGCGCACGATTTTTCTTTACTAAGTTAGTTTCAGGGAACGCACTGCTGGTAAAGTATTCCAATCCCGCGGACACGGAACGGCGTTCACACTTAACAGCATACATTTCAAAAAATGACGGCGCAACATGGCAGGGCGGACTGTTACTCGATGAACGGTGTGACATCAGTTACCCGGATGGATTTCAGGCCCCGGACGGACGCATTTTTGTACAGTATGACCGGAAACGCGAATCGGGTGAAATACTGCTCTCGGTATTTAACGAAGAAGATGCTCTTGCCGGGAAAAATGTTTCAGGTAAAGTTATGCTGAAGCATCCGGCAGTCCAGTCCTGTTCCGCCCGGCGGGAGAGTTTAAATGCGCAGTGATATTTTTTACTGGAAATGTGATCAGCTGCTTAGTGTGGAATCAAAAAAAGAGTTGTATTTTGCCGATAAATATTCAAATGATTCAATCGCAGTTGCCAAGTCTGTCGTCCGCGATTTTTTAGGCAAGGAACCGGTTGAATTTAACCATTTGAAGGTGGATGGCAACCATTTCGCCTATTACTTCAGTGACAGCAGAGTGAAATTCTTTCTGCGCACCGACGATGGCTTGTCGGACGACTGCTACATGCTCGCCGAAAGCGCAATCATGGAGGAACTTTCCAAGTCAAAAATGCCGGTTCCAAAGGTCTTTGCCACCAGCGTGGATTTGAAAAAGTTTCCGGTGCGCTATCAGATCATGGAGTTCTTAGAGACTCCGTCATTGAATGCGTTTTATCAGCAAAATACGCTGAACTGTCCAGACATTGCCCGGGAATTCGGGGTGTTTCTGTCCAGACTGCACCAGCATAAATACCCGAAATTCGGTTTTATTGATATTAATATTTTATCCGAAGAAAAACAAATCTGCGGAATTGATCCAACATGGGCAGCCTACTTTAATAAATGTTTGCCCAAACATCTTGGCTATTTGCAGGATAAACAGATTTTAAGCGCCGGAAAAATCAGGCAAATTGAGCAGATTTTTGAATGCCGCCAGGAGTGGCTAAATTTAGACGCCGGTTCATTGCTGCACCGCGATTTTGCCTACTGGAATATCCTCGGCACGCAGGACAGGATCAGCGCGGTAATCGACTGGGACGATGCGGTAATCGGCGACCCCGCGGATGATCTCGGCATTGTCAACTGCTTCAATGCTCCAGAGTTCATGAGAATTATGCTTGAATCATATTCATCATCCACTCCGGTTGATGAAAATTTCACTCATCGCATCTGGTTATATACCTTGCGCAATATGCTGTGGAAAACCATGATCCGTCACTACATGGGATACTTTGACCGTGATAAAAAATTCTTTCTCAATAAAAATGAGTTGAATTTATCGTTAAAAGAATATAGCTTAGAGAAAATAAACCAATCCATCAAAAATCTGAGTGCATTATGAACTTCATCAAAGACAAAGTAGAAAATCAAGTTACGCGCGGACTGTTTATTACTTCCGGCACTGAATTCGCAGTTGAATTGGCCGCCCATGCCGGATTTGACTATCTGATATTGGATATGGAGCATGGACTGGGTGACGAGGGTGCTGTTCTGCGGATGATCCGGTCTCTGAACGGGTTTGAAACGGCGCCGATTGTCAGAATTCCGTATCTGCGGATAGAATACATCAAAAAGGTGCTGGATTTTGGCGCGGCAGGCATCATGTGTCCAATGGTGGAAACGGCGGCGGATGCACAGAACCTGGTCGATTTCATGAGGTATCCGCCAGAGGGAAAGCGCGGCTTGACCGGCAGTTCGCTCGCTTCCGGTTACGGAACGGATTTTAAAGATTATTTTGCCCGCGCCAACGCCAATTTACTCTGCGTGGCGCAAATTGAAAATGCGAACGGAGTGGAAAATGTCGATGCGATTGCGGCAGTTGAGGGAGTGGATGTTCTCTTCATCGGACACTCGGATCTTTCGCTCAATTTAGGTTGTTTAAATAACTTCGATGATAAAAAAATGATCGAGCCCGAACTTGCAGTGCTGGCAGCCGCCCGAAAACACGGAAAAATCGCCGGAATGATGCTTAAAAGCGGCATGAGCGCGCAAGTCTGCATCGGCCGCGGATTCACCTCGCTGGTGCTGGGAACCGACATTGGCTGTCTGCGCTCCGCCTACAGCAAATTATTAAATGAAACCGCGCCAGAATAAAAACATTATCAGCCGGCTGTGAACTGAATTGCACCCGGCCGTTACACTGCCTTCATTGCGCAATGATTTTCCTGAACCAGCGGGTTTCGCCCGCCTGCATTTGGAAACTGACAGTATCAATGTTCTTCCCTGCAAGTTTTCCGCTGGCAAGGTCAAGCAGATCACATTTCCGCGGCAGACGCAATATTTTATTTCCGTTGCTGAGTGCGTGAATCGTAACGAAACCATTGCCGGAATAAGTCACATCATTACACGGCCCGACCGGTTCAATGCCGGCTTCCCGGACCATATTTCTGACCAGTTCAGGGGTAAACGCTCCGGGAACAGCAATATAAATACTTGTCCAGTCTTTAAAGCGCTTTACCGCCCATCCGGTTTTCCCGGTGCCTGTAATCTCGCCAAAGGCAATTGCGCTTTTGTCGTCAATATAAAACATCGGCTGCATGGATTCGGAAAGAACATTATCCTTTACCCCGGCGGCAAGTTTATCATTGACGCCCGGCAAAGGTCTTATCCGGAAATGGCTGGAGGATTCAGGAGCGTATTTTACCTTCATCCCCGTCAACTGGTAAATATTTTCCTCAAAACTGCCTTTATCAGAGGCAATACCTGCGGCACTGACAAAAACAACGATATTCCCGTCTTTCTGCAAGTTATGCTTCACCCAGTCGATCTGGGCGGCTGAAATCGTCGGCGCGGCGAGAAACAAATTCACTTTGTATTTTGCGCGCTTCGGATTCGTCAAATCGGCAAGGTTGTACGCGTCCCAGGAAACGCCCGAACGGTTCAGCGTGAGTCTGGCAAGCCCCACGGAAAGGTTGTTGAAATTCTGGCAGAAGCCATATGCGGCATAGTTACGGAGTTCGTCGTCAATAAACACCCCGATTTGCCCGCGGTCTTCCGGCATCGGGTTCTTTGCCGCCAATTCCATCGCCGCGGCAAGTTCTTTTACCGCTTCAACATATTTCGGGGTGTCAAACATGTTGCGGCTCAATCCCAGGAACCACCCGCCCTGTCCTTGCGCCGCAAGCATTCCCAGATCGCGTCTGCCCTGATTGATGAATTCGTTCTCGTCGTTGACCCCGCCCTGAATCATAATCTGGGTAGCGGCATCGGCAGGTTTCCATGAAGTATGAGTACGGTAATCCAGTTCGCTCAGCAAAATTTTGCCGTGCAGTCCGAGTGAACCGGCAACAGAACTGTAATTACCGGTGCGTCCGGGGAGCCGCCAGACTCCATAATCAGGGACGCTGATAAAACCGTCTATATATTTATCCTCAAACAGCATTTTCTGATTTGAACGGCCGCTGTATCCCTGAATGATATCCGGCGAGTAAATATTCACAAAAACGTTTCTTCCAAATTCCTCTTTGACTACTTTCCCGAAATAATTGGCCGATTTCATTGCGCCAAGATCGTTATGGCGGTTGGAGTCAATGATCCAGCGGTCGGTTCCCTTTTTAGGATCCAGAAACCAGCCCTTCGTGCGTATGTCAAAAGGCGCGAATTTAGCCGTATCGAATGTCACTTCCGGATTCTGCCAGGCCTGACGCAGACGGTTGACATCGCTGCCATATATTTCACGGAGGAATGACCTGAAGTCTTTTTCCGCTCCGGGCGAAAAATCAAACCCCTGATACTGTACATGCGGAAACCACTGGCTGTCAGTGCCGCACCAGAGATTCACCCCGGCAACCGCTTTGCCGCAATCAAAGCTCTTAATATGTTTAATCAGCTCCCGCAATGCTTCGGCAACAGTGCTTCGGAACTCTTCCGCGCTGTAACTGCACGCCCAC
>CAIJKT010000955.1 GCA_903821255.1 uncultured Lentisphaeria bacterium
GTCAATACCATTCTAATCGATGGCTCCATGGTAAAATATGTTGAAATCACGACCGACTATAAGTACAAAATCAGAAATCTGTCTCCGGATTCTGTATGTGTAAAATACTATCGAGAAAAGAGCGGCAGCCTTAAGTGAAATGTTATCACTATTGAAAAAACTTAGAAGATACTCAAAGCATATTTTCAAGAAAATAGTCTTCTCGATTATGCCGGAACTGGATTCGGTTTATCCTGTGGATCAACTGGTCAGATCCATTCCTGAGATGATTTTAAAAGAGCAGATTTCCCGGCACGTCGCCGGCATGACAGTGATACGCAATGCCTGTGTGGAGAAATACGTTCACAGCGGAGATCTGCCGCCGTCGTTCAGATCTGAAATGCACTTCGCCCGGCGGCATGTATATCGGATGAACAATGTCGTTGTAAATGTAAGGACCGGAGCATGCTGCACTGAAAATAACGGTTTCCTTGAATCATACGGTTCTCTTGGACGATGGCTTCAGGCTAAGCCGATTCACAGAAAATACGGCGAATATTTTTCCGTAAACGCTCCAGTTACATGTATTAACAGCACCGGATATGCTCATTTCATCATGGAAGAGCTTCCCCGGCTGTTATGGGCGCTGAAACAATATCCGGAACTGCGGCTGATTTGTCCGGAGAAAATACCCGGCTACATGGCAGACATATATTCCGAGTTGCGTAAAAGAGAGATTTTGCGGCATGACCCGGTTGCGGTTGCGGCAGAAAATATACTTGCGGATGATTTTGTTTTCACCCAGGCGGAAGCTTATTCCGGCTTCTGGCATAAGTCAGATATTGAGTGCCTGCGAAACGCATTCCTGTCATCGGAGCCGTCTCTGACTAAAACCAATGTTTATGTTTCAAGAAGACTTTCCAGCCGTTCGTTCGGTAATGAAGCTGAACTGGAACAGGCATTATCCATGCGCGGCTTTCAAATAGTTTTCCTTGAAAAGCTGAAATTCATGGAACAAATTGAACTTTTCCGTAATGCGGCCATGCTTATCGCTCCTCATGGGGCAGGACTGGCCAATCTTGCCTGGTGTTCGCCCGGCGCAAAGATTATTGAAATGTTTACAAGTACAGTTTTTAATGATTGTTTTGCCAGATTGTCCTCACAAGTACTTTGTGAACATTACTGCTTGTGGTCGAAAGATGCGGGCAAGTCCGGCAATGTGGCGATTGCCGAAGTCATTGCCGTGCTGGATAAACTCGGACAGCGGCTGCCATAAAATATAAACTGGAATAGTATGCCACCAAAGAGGATTTTATATATTCACCATGGAAGTGCCAGAGGCGGCGCTTTTTTGAGTCTGCTCTACTTGATCACCGCATTGGACCGCACCAAATATGAGCCAATCGTCTGCAGCAGTGAAGCTGACCGCGAAGTATTGGATTTATTTGAAAAAAATGGCTGCCGTACCTGTGCCTGCCGGTTGACGCGTTTCGCCCACACTACCGGCGGAACATATAATTTACTGAGATATGCAGGCTGGCGGCAGTTCCTGACCTGGTTGCTGGAATACAATGCTGCCGCCCGGCGGCTGAAAACTCTTTTACTGGAACTGAAGCCGGATCTGGTACACTTCAATTCTCTGACACTTGCGCCCTATGCCAAAGTGCCGGACAGCATGTGCATTCCGACTATTGTACATGTACGAGAATCCATTGTTAACGGATTGTTCGGAATTCGCCGGAAGTGGCTGACCAGACAGATTCAGCATCATGCAGGCAAAGTGATTGCAATCTGCCAGGATAACCTGGACCGTCTGCATTTGAATGAAGAAAAGAGTTCAGTTATCTACAATCCGGTTGACATGGGTAAATTCGACTTCCGTATTGACCGGAGTCTCGCCAGAAAAAAACTTGGCATTCCGGATAGAGCTCCGGTAACTCTATTTGCCGGCGGTTCCGTCTGGGACGCGAAGGGCTTGTCCGAGTTCATTAAAGCGATGCATATAGTGAGAACAAAAATGCCCGGGCTCATCTGTTTAATGCCGGGATTTTCCATGCCGGCCGATCCTGCACAGCGGCTATGGACGTTAAAACGCCGCATTGCCTGGATGCTGGGCTTGTTCCGTAAAAGTGACCGATTCTTCCGGCTGTTTAAGGAAAATGGGTTAGACACAAAAATTATCTGTTGTGATTTCGTGTATGACATTGAAAACTGGCTTGCCGCCTGTGACGTGGTGTGCGTACCACACATTCAGCCGCACTTCTCCCGAACAGTAATGGAAGCGGGCGCCATGAAAAAGCCGGTTAGCGGTTTTTCAATAGGCGGAGTCTCCGAGGTCGTGCAGAACGACGTGACCGGTCTGCTTGTCCGGCGGGCGGATGTGTCTGCACTGGCAGATGCAACCATAAAACTGCTTGAAGACCCAGTACTGGCCGGACGGCTTGGTGAATCCGGTCACCGGCAGGCAGCCGCAAAGTTTTCCGCTGATCATTCAGCTCAGCAGGTTGAAAAAAATTATGAGGAACTCATTCAATGAACACCGGGTTGAATTATATGACGCAATTAGATGTGAACACCGCTAACACGGAAGAACAAAACCACCTGCGATATTTTGACCACCTCATTATCCTGCTGCTTCTGTTTTACGGCTGGTCAGGGGAATGGACGTGGGGACGGCAGGAAGGATTTCTGGGGCTGTTTTTAATTTATTCCTCGCTGGCGGCCTTCCCTGCTTTTTGCTGCTACTACTATTTTAAAAATAAAGGAGCAGTACGGATAAATTTAATCGGAACTGCCGGGATATCAGCAGGATTGCTGCTGGCGGCTTTTGCCGTGATATGCCTGGTGGAAAGATCAGAAAGCGATCTTGAGCAAATCTGGTATGTATGGAAGGAGTACTACTATCTTGCGATGCTTCCCGCATGGTGGATTCTGGGCTTTGTCATCGCCGATGATATGTCGCGAATGAAAAATTTCTTTAACAGTCTCGCTAAAATAGGGGCGCTGTTGTCATATATTTCATTTGCCATGCAGACAGTCGGTTTTTCAAGCGAATCCTGGCTGGGGCCAATGTACTGGCCGTTCCGCTTCATTGTAATTTTCAGCTTCTTCTACTTTCTAACTTTAGTAATTGCCTGTCGTGATTGGAAGAAAAGTGATTTATTCTGGCTGATGGGAAGCGCCATTGCTGTTTTCTGGGGGTTCTACAAGTTTACCATCATCAGTACCGCCCTCGGAATGATCGGATGGGGCATTTTCATAATGCTGAAATGGCCGTCCGCCCGGGGAAAAGTAGTTTTCCGCCTGCTGGCAATGGCTGTTATTGCATTCATCGTCGTTAATGCCGTCAACAGTATTACCGGAGGTGCGCTGTTTAACGAGATAGACGAAATATATAACGAAAAATGGGTGCATTATGCCGACCAGTATGATACCGGTTCAGACGAATGGATGGAACAGTTGTCAGGCGGCCGTTACTATATGTGGATGTATACGCTTGACAGAGTCGGTAGAAACTGGTGGGTCGGAACCGGACTCGGACAGCACTTTGACGGCTATATTGTTAACCATAACGGATACCTTGATATACTCACATCTTTCGGTATTTTGGGAAGTATAGTATTTCTGCTTCTGCTGCTGTTGTGGATCGTTAAACTGATAATGATGCGCCCGCCGCCGGATATTATCATGCTTCAGGCGGCATACATCGGCTATTTTTGCACCATACTGGCGGCAAATATGTTCGGTTCAGTCTGGATTCAGTTCCATACTATTTCATTTTATATAATGCTGCTGGGCGGCATTTTATATCGTTTAAGTGTAAATGTGAAACCGGTTGAGGGCGCCAAGTGAATATTTCTCCGGACGGCGGCAAATATTATCCGCGAGTGCTTCTTGTCAATTCTGAACCCATCAGCAAACGGTATGCAACCGGAATCACAATGGGCAATCTGTTCCGCGGGTGGCCTCGAGACAGGATAGCGCAGATTTACTGTGACAACTCGATTCCGGACGAAAGCATTTGCGATAAATCATGGCATATGGAAATACATGACTTAAACATGCCAGGCTGGTTGAGAAAGATCATCATCGCCAAACGGAAACAGAAGTATCAGGCAGTTACTCAAGACAAACCGGCCCAGCCGGAAACTATTTGTGCCGGAGATATGAAAACTGCTGTTGTCCGGATTTTGAAAAGTGCTTTTTTAAGAAGCCTGAATTTTTCATCATACCGGATATCACAGGAACTTGACGCCTGGATCAGAGAATTCAAGCCGGATATTATTTACTCAACGCTTGGAAATTTGAATATGCTGAAGTTGGTGCAGGATATTTCCGGCAGTTTGATGGTGCCGGTGGTACCGCATTTCATGGATGACTGGATTGTCAGTCTGCACTCTGAAACACTGCGGGATAAATACCTTAAGCCCCGACTTTTGAAGAAAACTCGCCAGATTATGCTCAATGCGCCGGTCATGTTAGTGATCAGCGAGGCGATGGCGGAAGAATACCGGAAGCGCTACGGACGGACATTTCTGCCATTTATGAACTGCATTGACTGCGAGGCATATAAAAGCATCGCCAGGCAGCCCCGCAACGCGGAAAGCTTTCGACTGGTATATGCCGGCGGATTGCATCTGGGAAGATTTGAAATGCTGCTGGAAGTCGCCCGGGCACTCGAGGCGTTTAAGGCTGTACTTGATATATACACGCCCGTCACGCTGGCAAGCGTCATTGAAGAGGCCAAACTGTATCCCGCGATCAGGTTGCGCGGCGCAATCTCTCCGGAAAATGCCGCCGCCATATTCATAAACTGCGACGGATTGCTGCATGTGGAGAGTTTTGAGGAGGCACACAAGGCTTATACCAGATTTTCCGTATCAACCAAGCTGCCGGAATATTTTGGCTCCGGCACTCCGGTATTTGCTTACGGACCGGCGGATATTGCGTCGATCCAATATATCTCCGTCAATAATTGCGGCATAGTCGCGACAGAACATGATCAGAATCTGCTGAAAAACAAGCTGAAAGAGTTTATATGCGACGAAAAAGTACGAATGGAAGCGGCGGGGAATGCCGTAAAATTGTGCGCCGCAAATCATGAAGCAGTCAGCCAGCGGGAAAAATTCCGCGAGGCGTTTGCCAGTTGCGTCAAACCGTAACTGTTATCACTAAATCAAATATATTAAATTGAGTTGTAATCCGACTTAAACATGGGGGGATGAAGATGGAACAACAGACAGAACAGATTCCGAAATATACTCTTGTAATATGTTCATGTGACGCTTATCAGGATGCGTGGATGCCGTTATTCACATTACTCGACAGATATTGGCAGGGTATCCGTCAAATACCCATTGTGCTGAATACTGAAACGCTCACCTATAAGTATGAAGGGATGAACATTGTGTGCCCGCAATTGTATAAATCCACTCCCAGACCGCAGTCTGTTCCATGGTCGCGCCGGTTGCGGGAAACTATAAAACAGGCGGTCCACACTGAACAGGTGCTGATTTTTTTTGATGATTATTTCTTGCGCAGCCCGGTTGATACAGAACGGTTGAAAATCTGCAGCGACTTTATGGCTGCAAATAGTAATGTCGGCTTTATCACACTGTTCCCGGTAGTGCCGCCTTATACCCCTGAACCCGAATATCCATGGCTGGTTAAGAGGCCTAAAAATGCTCCGTACATCTTAAATTTTCAAGTCGGGCTGTGGCGCAAAGACCGCTTAGTACATTTTCTCCGTAACCATGAGAGCCCATGGTATTTTGAACGCTGGGGTTCGCTGAGGGCACGGCGGTATCCGGATGATTTCTATGCTGCGCTTGCGCTTGACGGCAGGCATCTGATGTTTGATTATCTGGCGTCAAAGGAAGGATTGAGCAGCGGAATGTGGTTTCCAGATACCCAAAAGTTGTTTGACAAAGAACATATTAATCTCGATCTTTCAATTCGCGGCATAATACCTGAAGGCTGGAAAGCTCCGGTACGCCGGAGAAACTGGTTCAAAACGGCGTGGAATATCTTCCTCTCTTTAAGGCCATGACAGGACGCGCTAATATGGATAGTATAAGGATGCTCGTGCTTTATCAGGGCAGAACACTGGAAACCCATCCGGGATATCATGATGGTTTTCAACGCCTTCAGGCGGAAGGCGTCCTGGCGGATTACCGCGCGATTCCATACTTCGGGATTGCGCTGGAACATGGCTGGCCAGCTCTATGGGAAGAGGCTGTACGACAAATCCGGGAATATGACATAAACGTCGTTTTCATTCATTTTTTTCATGACAATAACACGCCAGACCCTTCAGCCGGATTGAAAATGATGCTGGCATGCCCCTCCCGTCCAATGCTGTTTACCAGCCTGGGCGACCCTTTCGGTATATGGCTGAACCGGGTTCCCGAGTGCTATAAAATTGCATCAGGAATGTCAGACATAAATTTTATGACCGGAATGGGGAAAATTGCCCGCAGACTTGCTGCTCAGGGAACAAAAAATCTGGTTTTTATGCCGAACGGGGTTTGCCATGTACGTTTTTCAGCTCCGCTGGAACGAACCGGATATACACCTGAATTTGATATAGTGTTTATCGGCAGCCGGATGCGCAGCCGGTGGCTGGTGGGGTCCGCCAGCTGGTATGGATTCTGGCGGGACCGCTTAGTGGCAAAACTGACCAGACGGTTTGGCAATCGCTTCGGACTGTTCGGTAAAGGCTGGGAAGGGCAACCATGCTGGCAGGGATTTGTTAATTATGATGAGCAGCATCTTGCCTTGCGCCGGGCAAAGATTCAGATCGGAGGATATCCGAACTGCCTGAATGATTATTATACCTCTGACCGGGTATTTATTGCTCTGGCCTCCGGCATCCCGCTTGTCGATTATGCCATTCCAGGCGTCGAGTGCCTGTTCGAGAATGGCAGGGATTGGCGGCTTGGACGAAATTTTGGCGAAATGCTGAAGCATGTTGACTCTCTGCTGGAACTGCCGGATGAAAAACGCCTCGATATTGGCGAACGAGTACGCCGGGAAATACTAGCCAGCCACACACAATATCACCGTTGTAAGCAAATGATTGAAATAGTTCAAGACTACCGGAATCAAAAGCTGGCAGGAAAGATCCCGCCTCCGCCGGCATTGCCGTTTTTGCGTTTTCCGTTATCACCGGCATCAGGCAAATGTGCCGCCATCGTAAATTGGAAAGGCTGATTCATGAAGGTTCTATGGCTCAGCAATGCGGTACTTTCAGCTGGCGACAAAGGCGTCAGCGGAACCTGGCTTGATGCCATGGCTCAACGTCTGGCCGCATCGAGCCGGTTGATGCTTAGTAATATTGTCACGGGTAATGTAAGCGAACCGGTATCGCGTAACAGTCCGTCGATCCAGCAATGGCTGGTACCGTCCAGTCCGCCCGGAAAAAACGGGCTGCCATGCCGCAAAACGGTTGAAATGGTTACACGAACCATCGAAACCCAAGCGCCAGATCTGATACATGTCTGGGGCGTTGAAACATGGTGGGGCCTGCTGGCCGCCAGGCAGTTGCTGAACCCGTCAGTGCCGGTGCTGCTGGAAATACAGGGACTGAAGGGGGCATGTGCGCGAGTATTTGCAGGCGGAATGACTGTCAGCGAGCAACGTAACTGCAGATACTTAAAGGAAATACTCCTTGGCAGAAGTTTCGTTAAAGACCGGAAAGAATTATTGGAATGGGGACGTTTTGAGCAGGAAATCATAGCAGGATGCCGGTTCATATCAACGCAGTCGCCATGGGTCGCATCCTGGGTCCAAGCCGCCAATCCGGATTGCACCAGATTTGATGTGGAACTGATGCTTCGGCAGGCGTTTTATGATAGCACACCATGGTCTCCGGCATCACCGGAACCGGTTATTTTCTGTTCATCGGCATACTCTGTGCCATACAAAGGGCTGCACGATGCCATCCGTGCCGTAGCGCTGCTTTCCCGGCGTTTCCCTGAAATACGGTTACGCATTGCCGGGAGCATTCAGAAATCCAGTTTCCGTCAGGATGGTTATGTACGCTGGCTAAACAATCTTTGCACTGAGCTTGGTATCGCAAACCGTGTGGACTGGCTTGGCCCGCTGACCGCGGATCAGATTGTCAGGGAAATACAAAACTGTTCGGCTTTTGTCATGCCGAGCCACTGTGAAAGCTATTGCGTGGCGCTGGCAGAAGCATTGTATCTGGGATGTCCGGCCGTAACCGCGTACACCGGCGGCACCGCGTGGCTGGCATCAGATGAAGTCACCGGCCTGTTTTATCCGCCAGGCGACGAGGCAATGTGCGCCCGGCAGCTTGAACGAATATTGACAAACCGGGAACTTGCGTCCCGTTTGTCGTGCAATGCGCGGACCGGAGCTCAGGAACGCAATAATCCTGACTCAATTATAGCAAATCAGCTTGATATCTACCGGCGGACGATTGCAAAGAGTTCAGATTGAACGCAATTACTGCATCTGCTACTCTTAGATAAAAGTTTCGGACAAAATTTTTCATATGCAAAATATAAATCATCATGGATAAGAAAGTTAAAGTCTTGTATGTCAGCAGTTCGCTCTGTTCGGAAAAGCTGACGGAGAAAATACTTGAGAGTAAACTAGGAATTCCAAGTTTAGCCGCTCAAAAATTTCACCGGTTGTTTGCCCAGGGAATGGCGCTGAAGCCTGACTTGTTTGATTTGAAAGTACTAGGAGTCCCCGAAGTCCATAACAGAAACTCCGGTAAAATCATTTATAAATTTGAAACGGAAACAGAAAAAGGGGTTAACTATTCTTACATAACGATAGTTCTGA
>CAIJKT010000956.1 GCA_903821255.1 uncultured Lentisphaeria bacterium
GCTGGAAACGTAGATCAATCGGATTCCGAGTTTTATGAACGCTCAAAACGATTCGTCAAAGCCTACGGAACCGGCCTGCATCCTGAATTGAAGCCGGACGACAGCTGGCTGGCTTTTGCCGGTTCCGGCGGCAGTCTTTTGTGCTGGGCATGGCATGAACTGCGAATTCCGGCTTTTGATCTGGAGCTTTCCATGTCGATTGCGCCGGAGGCATTGCAGAAATGCCGCATTGACCATACAGATTGCGACTTGCTGAAAGAATATTCCATACGGCATTCGAGAGCGATAATAAACATCTTAAACCTTTATAACGGGAAACGATGATATGAACAGTCAATTTCTATTTACTGATTTTTGCAGCAGCATGAATGATGATGAGCGAGAAGCATTCAACCGGACAGTGGTGATGAATATGGATACGGCGGCGGCGGCGGATGCCAGAGCCGGATACTACAAATCCAAACTGCGGCATATGGGTGAGAATGTCAAAATTGGAACCGGCGTCAGGATAGTCAATCCGCAATTTATTTCTCTGGGAAATAATGTTTATATTGGTGATAACTGTATCCTGATTGCACATTCGGAAAGAGGTATCGAGCTCGATGACAATGCCCGCTTGAAAAATGGAGTATATCTGGATACGGAAACAAACGCCGGAGCATATATCAAAATCGGAAAGAACGCATATATTGGAGCACGGTGCTGCCTGCACGGACATGCTGGCCTTGAAATCGGAGATTACTCGCTGCTTGCGCAAAATATCACTATAACACCAGCGTCACATACTTTTGAAAAAGCGGATGAGATCATCTATAAACAGCCTTGCACTGTAAGAAAAATAGTTATCGGCCGTGATTGCTATCTTGGCATGCATGTTTGTGTCGTATGTTCGGCCGGCAGCATCGGCGAAGGGTCTGTGATTGGCGCCGGATCGGTAGTAGTGAATGAAATCCCGCCGTTTTCAGTAGCGGTCGGAGTTCCGGCTAAGGTAATTAAAAAACGCGGCTGAAACAAGCATCTGCCATAAAAAAGTTTTCTCTTGAAATTAGTAGTCAAGAGTAGTACTCCTGCGTAAATGGTAAAATCAGCCACTTTCATATAATACTCAATATAAAATTTAATTAATGTCTAGACATTTATTTATGCATGTGGTAAAACAGTGGATAGTAATGGCAAATAAGTGGTATATTTATTCGGTATTTTCTATATAAATAAGGTTATATTGCGATTATCCGCCTATGGCTATTTTGTTCTTTTCTACAGATGTTTTAAATGGAATTCCGCATATAGAAAAAGAGTAATAAATCAGGAGTGCTGAAATTCTCTGAAAAATTGCCAAAGCACTTCAAAAGGAGCTATGTCAATGGGGTACAAAGTAAAGATTTAAAAAGGCCAGAGACCAACTAACCGCGCCTTCAAAGTAGTTATGCCCACAGCCATTGCGGAGGCCATCAGGATGGAAAAGGGCGAGGACTTTGAGTGGCTGATAGAAGACAAGAATACTCAGGTATTGACCAGGTGCAATAAACTGGCGCTGAGAAAAGCAGATCATACAATGGAGCTAACATAAACTGTATTGTCAGGCTTGTTCTTCCTGACAGTTGCATCAAATGAATATTTCACAATAGAAAAAGGAAACATATGGAACTCGAAGAATCTATACAGCTTGAGGAGCCGGAGCAGACTGAGACTCTGGTCGAAAAAGAAAAAAAGATTTATGAGGTTGGAACTTTAAAGTATACAACCTATGGCCTTGTCATCCTGTTTATCTGGCTGTTGTGGGGCGATTTCTGCTATATTATGCTGGAATCAGTAATTCCCCGGATACTGCCGCTGCTGATGAAGAAACTCAATGCGTCCAATCAACTTATCGGTTTTATTTTAGGCAGTCTGCCGTCCATCATCGGCATCACAGTCATGCCTGTACTTGGAGTCATTAGCGACAGACATCGCGGCAGATGGGGCAGGCGGATACCGTTTTTACTGATTACCAGCCCTGTTGCCGCTTTGTTTCTCGTACTGATTGGATTTTCCGATAAAATCAGCGTCTGGATACATTCAGACATAATTTCCAGTTTTATCAACGCTTCTCCGGCGTCTGTCGCGCTTGTCACATTATGCAGTATCGTCGCAGTATTTCATTTTTTTAACGGTTTTATGTCTGCCATGTATAATTATCTGCTTCCTGATGTAGTTCCGCAACAGGTAATGGGACGCTTTATCTCACTTTTCAGGACAGTCGGAATCATTGGCGGCGTAATATTTTCCCGTTATATTTTTGCGAAGTGGGAAACTCATCAGCACGAGATATTCCTTGGCGTAGGCCTGATTTACCTGGCAACGTTTATGCTTATGTGCTGGCAGGTTAAAGAGGGCAAATACCCGCCTCCGCCGGAGGATTTTGCCGATAACGGGATGCTGCATAATGTCAAGACGTATTGCCGCGAATGCTTTTCCGTTCCGTTTTATCGTTGGGTCTTTCTGCTGATTACGCTTATGACGCTTGTCTACTGCGCACCGTTTTCGATGTTGTTCTATCAGGAGACGCTTAAGCTTTCAGCCGAAGAAACCGGCAAATATATAGGCTGGATTTACCTTTTAATGGGAATCGCCACTCCATTCGCCGGTTTTATTTGTGATAAAGTCAATGTTGTCCGCATGACGCCAATCGCACTGTTTACCGTGGCAGCGCTGCATCTCCTGTGTCTTTGGGCGGTTCACGATCTGACCAGTCTTTATCTATGCGGATTTCTGCTGGTGATTCCCGGTGCCATTGTCGGAGTCTGCCAGATGACTTTGTGCATCCTCCTCCTGCCTAAGGCTAAATACGGTCAGTATATGTCGGCTATGGGCATTATTACCGCCATTGGCGTCATTATCGGCAACTATCTTGCCGGGGCTTTTTTTGATTTGTTTCCGAACTACCAGTTGATGTATCTCTGGAATGGAATATTTGAAGCGCTGGCTTGCGTTGCAAGTGTAATAGTCTTTTTAAACTGGAAAAAACTTGGAGGTGCCGCTAACTATGCTTGTCCGGTGGTTGTTCAATAAAAACGATTCATATTTATGGAGATTATTATTATGAGAAAGAGAGTAAGCCCCCGACGAGTCCATGACACGGAAGGCGGCGCGGGATTTTGAAATTCTGGATTATTTCTTTTCCCTTGCTGCTTTCCAGTTATGTGGCAGCAGATCAGCCAGCTTCCGGAATGGATGGGAATTGATTCTGGCGA
>CAIJKT010000957.1 GCA_903821255.1 uncultured Lentisphaeria bacterium
ACCATTTCCAGCGCGGTCATGACCCGGTTTTTCTTTATTTCGCCGCGGATGTCCCTGGTTTCCAGTCCGAAAGCCACATTTTCAAATACGGTCATATGCGGCCACAGGGCGTAATTCTGGAAAACCATGGCGGCATCGCGCTTTTCCGGCGGCATCGTGGTTACGTTGTGTGAATCGAACAGGATGGAGCCGCTGTCCGGCTTGATGAATCCGGCAATAATGCGGAGCAGCGTGGATTTGCCGCAGCCGCTGGGGCCGAGCAGAAAGAAAAATTCGCCTGGAGTGATTGTCAGGTCAATCGGTTTCAGCACCGGCAGTCCGGGAGTGTAAGATTTGCTGATACCCTGAATTTCAAGTTTTACCATATCACCATTTTTCCCAATGTATATTGTTAGTCATAAAACGGGTGTGTTTGTCCGGCATTTTTTCCGGATGTCCTATCGCAATTACTGAAACAGGCACGATGTTTGCCGGCAGTTCAAAGAATTTGGCAATTCCGGCGATCCGTTCCGGCCTGGGATGCACGCCCAGCCAGCAGGTTCCCAGCCCGAGCGCCACGGAGGCCAGCAGAATGTTTTCAATCGCCGCACTGCAATCCTGCAGCATGTATGATTCGCTTTCGGCATGAGCCGCGTTGATATCGCCGCAGACTACAATTCCGGACGGAGCCTGCGCCAGGAATTTACCGTTCGGCAGCAGTTCCGCGATCTGCCGCAGATTTTCCCGGTTTTTGATGACAATAAACCGCCAGGGATCTTTGGCGCAGGCGGACAGCGCCGCCATCGCGGCTTCGAGCAGTTCCGTGATATTTTCTTCGGAAACGGCTTCAGCCGTAAATTTGCGGACGCTTCTTCTGTTGAAAATAAAATCGAGTTTACTGTTCATCGCCGGTTGCTCCTCTTGTTTAGCTTATTTAGTATGGAAATAGCCGTCGAAGTATTTAAGCCGGCACGGCGAACGCAGCTTTTCCAGAATTTTTATTTCCAGTTGCCGTATTCTTTCCCGGGTGAGATCAAAATGTTTGCTGACTTCAATCAGAGTCAGCGGCTGATAGCCCATCAGCCCGAAGCGCATGATGATGATCTGCTGTTCGCGTTCAGGCAGGGTGCCGAGCACTTCATGCAGCTTTTCGCGCACGACTTTCCGGGCTATCAACTGAACCGGATCGTCGGAGTCGATATCAGACAGGATGTCTTCCAGGACGGAGCCGGTTTCCGAGTCGCCGATCGGTGCCTGCAGCGAAATCGGCTGCCTTGCCATTTTCTGAATGGCGCTGATGCGGGATGTCGGGATTTCCAGGAGCAGGGCCAGCTCGTCAACCGAGGGTTCGCGTCCGTGTTCCTGGATGAACCGCTGTTCGGAGTTATTCATCGTATTGATGGTGTTGATCATATGTACCGGTATCCGGATGACGCGTGACTGTTCGGCGATGGCACGGCTGATGGTCTGTTTGATCCACCAGGTGGCATAAGTGCTGAACTTGTGTCCCAGCCGGAAATCGAATTTATCCAGGGCGCGCATCAATCCCAGATTGCCTTCCTGAATCAGGTCATTGAACGGCAGTCCCTTGTTGCGGTAGCGCTGGGCGATGCTGATCGCCAGCCGCAAATTGCCTTCCAGCATGATCTGCCGGGCTTTTTCAATATCATTGCGGGCCTTGTCCAGGTCTTTCAGGAGAACAAAAAATTCCGGCAGCGTCATCAGAAACTTCTCTTCCAGAAATTTGTGTTTATCCTGCGGGATGTCGGATTCCACGGCTTTTGAAGGATCTTCTATTGCCGGGTTGGCCAGCTTTATGTATTCCATTACCACCTGGTTCCATTCCGCCAGATGATCGTAAACAACCGGATAACGCATCAGCAGTTCCACCGATTTTTCGCGCAGCGCAGCTACTTTCGGCGACTTTTTATCGAAAGCATGTTTCAGCTTGACAAAGTGCTCCAGTATCTCCTTGTTCCATTCCGGCACCGCCAGCAGAAAATTTTTATAGTGCTTGGAGTCATTCTTTTTGAGCGCTGACGGCAGAAAATGATCTTCGGTGTTCTCTGAATCGAAGTCGGCGAGAATCCTGGAATGTTCGGTAAGCACGAATCCCGGCAAGTACAGCTTTTCGCGGTATTTAGTGATTGTATCTTCGATTTTTTCGGAGACTTCCAACTGTTTTTCGGTAGGAAGCAGCGGAATATTGCCGATCTGCCGCAGATAAATCCGCAGCGAATCGGAAGTTTCTCCTGAAACGTCTTCCGAATCTCTGTCTTCAGAAACTGTCGGCTCAAAAAGTTCTGGAGACTCTCCGGTTTTTTCTGTATCTTCGAAATCTGAGATATTCGCTGATCTATTTATTTTTTCGGGCATC
>CAIJKT010000958.1 GCA_903821255.1 uncultured Lentisphaeria bacterium
AGACCCATAAGACCCATAAGCCTCATAAGCCCCATAGGACACATGTCTTATATGACTTGGAAACCGAATGTTGACTGGAATGTTAAAGTTTTTTTTATTGCCATTCTTTAATTCGCAGGGTTTTGATGGTATATTAACTGTTCTGATAATATATAAAGAATGAAACATTGGAAATGTTTAGTAATGAAAATACATGCACTGATTGAAAAAGCTTATTCCGTACTGGACGGTGCGGAATTGTCGAAGCCGGACGCGCTGGCGCTGGCGGAGAATATACACGGCAGCGATCTGCCCGATCTGTTGTCCCTGGCCAACAAGGTCCGGGAGAAATATGCCCCCGGCATGTACTGCTGTTCCATTCTCAACGCCAAATCGGGGTCATGTCCGCAAAACTGCAAATTCTGCGCCCAGTCCGCGCACCATAATACCAATATCGAGACCTACCCGCAGTTAAATACTGAAGAAGTCCTGCAAGCTGCTCAGCGGGCCTATGACTCAGGAGTGCGCTCTTTCGGTTATGTGACCAGCGGCTACGGCTATCTGGAGCCCAATGACGAGTTCAACCGCATTCTGGAGGCGCTGGATGCCATGCGCGTCCGCTTCCCTGACATGCAGTTATGCGTTTCCATCGGCATTCTTAGCCGTGAAACTGCCAAATTACTGTCGGAACATCACACCGGACGGTATAATATGAATCTTCAGACGTCGCCCAAAAGATATGGCGAACTGATTGCTGATTCCCATACCATCGAAGAAAAGATTCAGACCATCAGGTATTTACAGGAATTCGGCGTCAAAATCTGCTGCGGCGGCATTATCGGGCTCGGGGAAAACTTCGAGGACCGCATTGACATGGCGCTGGCGATCCGCGACCTGAATATTGAAGGCATTCCGCTCAATGTACTGCTGCCGATTCCCGGCACCCCGCTCGAAAACACCCCGGCAATCGCCGCCGCCGATGTGGCCAAGACGTTTGCCCTGTTCCGCCTGATAAATCCATCCAGACAGATAAAATTCGCCGCCGGGCGAGAGACCGTCATGAAGGATTTCCAGGCGCTGCTGATGCTTTCCGGAGCAAACAGCCTGATGACCGGCGGCTACCTGACGACCCGCGGCAGAAGCGTTGACGAAGACAGGAAATTCATCGCGGAACTCAGCAAATTCAATTCCGCCGGATAATTACGCTCACTAATGGAGGGCTGCCATGAACTTTTACGAATCGCTTAAAGCTGAACTGGACCAGCTTCAGGACCACGGCCAGTTCCGGGAATTGAGAAACATTTCCTACCGTTCAGGTAAAGCTTTTCTTGAAGGCAGGGAGTTGCTGAATCTTTCCTCCAATGATTATCTGGGACTGGCTGCCAGAACAGATTTGCGCGAAGAATTTTTCGCCCCGCTATGCAATGGCCAAAACGCGGAGACATTCAGCATGACCGCTTCGTCCTCCCGTCTGCTCACCGGCAATCACCCGGGATACGCCGCGCTGGAAAGTCAGTTGAGCCGCCTTTACAACGGCCGCGCCGCGCTGGTGTTGAACAGCGGCTATCACGCCAATATCGGCATCCTGCCCGCGCTGACCGGCGCCGGCGATCTGATCCTGTCCGATAAGTTAAACCACGCCAGCATTATTGACGGCATCCGGCTGTCCGAGGCAGCATTCAAACGTTACGGGCATCTGGACTATGACCAGCTGGAGAAGATCCTTGCGGAAAAAGCCTCCGCCCATAAGCGCATTTTCATCATTTCTGAATCTGTTTTCAGCATGGACGGCGATATCGCCGATTTAAAACGGCTGACGGAGATCAAACGGCGCTATGACGCGGTGCTGATTATCGACGAGGCTCACGCCGCCGGAGTATTCGGGCAGAAAGGCTGCGGCATCTGCGAAGAAACCGGACTGATCGATGAAATTGACATCATCATCGGCACTTTCGGCAAAGCCTTATGTTCAGCCGGCGCTTATGCCATTATGCGGCCGGTGGTGCGGGATTACCTGATTAACAAAATGCGTCCGCTGATTTTTACCACCGCCCTGCCCCCGGTCACGGTCAACTGGACCAGCTTCATTCTGAGCCAGGCTGTCACCATGAACGCCAGGCGGCGGCAGTTGCAGGAGCTTGCCGCAAAGTTCCGGATGGCGATCAAGGAAAAAGGCTGCAAGACCGGCGGCAGTTCCCAGATTGTTCCGCTGATCATCGGCGATAACCTGAAAACCATCGAGCTGGCGGAAAAACTGCGCAACAACGGGTTTCTGGTATTTCCCGTGCGTCCACCGACTGTCCCGCAGGGCACTTCGCGCCTGCGTTTTTCCCTGTCCGCGAACATGAGCTGGGACGAACTCAAAGGGGCGCTTGATCTGCTATGATGGCAAAATGGATAAACTGGTCCGGCTCCGCCGACCTGCTGATCTTCTTCAACGGCTGGGGCATGGACGCCAGACCGTTTTCCAGGCTGGATTCAAGCGGCCTTGATGTCCTGATGTTTTACGATTATTCCAATCTGGAACTGCCTTGTGATATCACGGCTTTGACCGGAGAGTATTCAAAATGTCACCTGACTGCCTGGTCGCTGGGCGTATGGGCGGCGGCAGGCGCGTTGTCCGGCAGGCAGATTCATTGTTCAGGCGCCGTTGCCATCAACGGCACCCTCCAGCCGGTTGATGCGGAGAATGGTATCGCTCCGGAAATATTTCAGGGAACGCTTGACTCATGGAACGCAGTCACCAGAAAGAAGTTTTACCGCAGGATGTGCGTTTCCCTGGAAACAACCGCCGCATTTTGCGCCACGGAACCGGAGCGTGACGCCGACAGTCAGCAGCAGGAACTGGCAGCCATTCAACAGATGTTCATGCAGCAGTCCGCCCTGCCCTGCCGCAATCTTTTTGACCGGGCGGTCATCGGCAGTGAAGACCGGATATTCCCGGCAGCGGCGCAGGAAAAATTCTGGACTGCCGCCGGTATCCCCTGCAAAATTATTCCCGCGCCGCACTACCCTTTTGCCGGTTTGCGCTACTGGAAGGAGCTGATTGATTTTGGACAGAATTAACAAAGCCTTAGTCTCCCGGCGCTTTGCCGGCAGCCTTGACTCATATTCGATCAACGCCGTAGTCCAGCGGGAAACCGCCCACGGTCTCATTGCGGCATTGAAAGCGGATTCAGGCAGCCGTTTCGACGCTATTTTTGAAGTCGGCTGCGGCACCGGCCTGCTGACCGCGATTATCGCCAGGGAACTCCAGTACCGGCAATTGACAGTCAATGACCTCGTTCCGGACTGCCGCCACTGCGTTGCTGAAATCGCAGACTGTGAATTCATTGCAGGCGATATTGAAACCATTACTGAACTGCCGCGGCCGGTGGACCTGGTCATCTCCAACGCCACCTTCCAGTGGCTGGCCAACCCCGAAGCGGCATTTGCCGGATTTGCCGGAATCATGCCTTCCGGCGGCATTCTCGCATTTTCTACGTTCGGCCCCGAAAACCTCCGGGAAATCGCCGCCGTCACCGGCCACAGTCTGGTTTATCGTTCGACAGCCGATCTCCGCAGAATGCTGACCCGTGATTTTGAAATCAAAACCATTGCCGAGCAATCCCGCACAATGGTTTTTAACGCTCCGCTGGAAGTGCTGGAGCACCTCCGTAAAACCGGCGTTACCGGTGTCAGTAATAAAATTTGGACAAAATCGGGTTTAAAAAGCTTTATTAACGGCTATATTGACCGCTACAGTGTTAACGGCGGAGTAGTTCTGACTTATCACCCGATTCTGGTAGTCGCCGTAAAGCGCTGAGCTTAAAAAACTAGGATTGCGTATGTCAGTATACTTTATTTCAGGAATAGACACTGCGGCGGGAAAATCCGTTGCGGCCGGCATGCTGGCGAAGTACCTGATTTCAACCGGCAGGAAGGTCATCACTCAGAAGCTGGTCCAGACCGGATGCAGCGGAATTTCAGAGGATATTCAAACTCACCGGACAATCATGGGCCTGCCGCTGCTGCCGGAAGACCTGAACGGACTGACTTGCAGTTACACTTTCAAGTTTCCCGCCTCGCCGCATCTCGCCGCCAATCTGGAAAAACGGGCGATTGATCCGGAGGTCATCACTGCGGCAACCGGCCGGCTGGCGGAAAGCTATGACGTTGTCTTACTCGAAGGCGCGGGCGGACTCAGCGTTCCGCTGACCGCGGACTTGCTGACCATTGACTATCTTGAACAGAAAAAATACCCGCTGATTCTAGTCTGCTCCGGCAGGCTCGGCAGCATTAATCATGCGCTCCTTTCACTGGAGGCGGCGCGGCACAGGAATATTCCGGTGGCCGGCATTGTCTATAACCTTTTTCCCGCCGCCGACCCGGTCATTACCGCCGATACCAGGCAAGTGCTGCGGCGCTGTCTGAAACGCTTCGGTTATCCGGAATCAATAGTTGACATGCCGGAGATTTCCAGCCTGAATAATGCCGGAATAATTGATTTTTCAACGCTCTTCAAAGGAGGCGGCAATGAATGAAATGGACATCCGGAAATTGATTGAGTTCGACCGCAGGCATCTGTGGCATCCTTACTCATCCATGACCAGTCCGCTGCCGGTTTATCCGGTGGAGTCCGCTCACGGCGTGAGAATCCGTCTGGCCGACGGCATGGAACTGATTGACGGCACCTCTTCCTGGTGGGCCGCCGCCCACGGTTACAACCACCCTAAACTCAATGACGCCATTAAACGCCAACTGGAAAAGATGGCGCATGTCATGTTCGGCGGCCTGACTCACGAACCGGCGGTAAAGCTGGGGGAGAGACTTATCCGCATGACTCCGGAACCGCTGCAAACCATATTCTATTCCGACTCCGGTTCTGTCAGCGTCGAAGTGGCGGTAAAAATGGCTTTCCAGTACTGGCTGGCCCGCAACTACAGGAATAAAACGAAACTCCTCACGGTCCGCTCAGGCTATCACGGCGACACCTTCGCCACCATGGGCTTGTGCGATCCGGTAGACGGCATGCACAAGATGTTCCATGACATTCTTCCTGAAAATATCTTCGCGGAAGCGCCCCGCTGCAAATTTAATGACCCGTGGGATGAAAGCTGCATCAACGATATGCTGACGCTGATTGACCGCCACCACAGCTCCATCGCCGCAGTGATCATCGAACCCATTGTCCAGGGCGCCGGCGGCATGCGGTTCTATTCGCCTCACTATCTGCGACGTCTGCGGGAAATCTGTTCGGAATACGATATTCTGCTGATTTTTGACGAAATCGCCACCGGCTTCGGGCGCACCGGCAAACTTTTTGCCTGCGAACATGCCGGAGTGTCGCCGGATATCATGTGTGTGGGCAAGGCCCTCACCGGCGGATATATGACTCTCGCCGCCACGATTACCACAAACCATGTTTCGGAAACTGTTTCCAGCGGTATGCCGGGGGTATTTCTGCACGGCCCGACTTACATGGCCAACCCGCTGGCCTGTGCTGTAGCCTGCGCCTCGCTGGATCTGCTTGAAGAGTACAATTGGCAGGAAAAAGTCCTGGCAATTGAAAAACAGATGAAAGAGCAACTGGAGCCTGCAAGGAGCCTTCCGGCCGTCGCCGATGTCCGGGTTCTGGGAGCCATCGGCGTCATCGAAACCAGAGCGCCGGTAAAAGTAGCGGAGATTCAGGCAAAATTCATCTGGGAAGGCGTCTGGATCAGACCTTTCGGCAAACTTATTTATCTGATGCCTCCATTTATTATTTCCCGCGATGAGCTCTCAAAACTGACCGCCGCCGCCGTCAAAGTCGCCGGAA
>CAIJKT010000959.1 GCA_903821255.1 uncultured Lentisphaeria bacterium
CAATCCATAGGAAAAGATCGCAAGTCTGTAGCCGAAGTCGCCATAATATTTGATGAAAGAAGTACGCTGTTCACTTCTGTTCCAAAGAATAATTTTATTGACCACCATACCTGGGGCGTTTATCAGAATGCTTTCCGGATGGGGACTCCTTTTGACATGTATCTGCTGGACGACCTGGACAATCCGGCGATGCCTGATTACAAACTGTATATTATGCTGAACACTTATTATACCGACAGCAAAACCCGTGAAATGATTAATAATAAGTTGCGCAAGAAAAATGCAGTCACCGTATGGTGTTATGCGCCGGGCTGGATAACGCCGGACGGATTTGATACGAAAGCAATGGAGTTGCTTACGGGATTCAAATTCAAAGTATCCGAAGAACAGGTTAAACTGCAATTAAGCATAAGTGATAAAAACCATCCGATTACCAGCCGGGCAGATAAAATGGAGAGCTATCTGGTCGGTCCAATATTCAGGGTGGATGATCCTGAAGCCAAAATCATTGGCACTGCCGGCGGCATGCCTGCTCTGGCAACTAAAGAAAATGAAAACTGCCGTATGGTTTATTCGCTGATGCCGCTGACCGTAGAATTATTGCAGGGGCTTTGCGATTACGCCGGAGTCCATGTTTACTCCCGCAGCAGTGATGTATTTATCATGAATAAAAGCTATATAATGCTGCATACTTCCACGGCTGGAGATAAAACCATCCAGTTGCAGGACAAATACAATATCGAGGAGTTGTTCTCCGGTAAAAAAATGGGACAGCCGGCTTCTCAGATTATTGAGAAAAACCTGCCGGCGCAGGAAACCCGCATATATCATATTTCACAATAAATTAGGAGAAAGATATGAAAAAGCTTTATAAACTTAGTTTGATCGTTTTGCTGTCAGCGTTTGGCGCAGCAGATATCCTGGCAGAAAATTTAGTAAAAAACGGAGATGCGGAAACCGGTATTGATAACTGGGCCGGGGTAAAATTGTCTGAGCAGAAAGCCGCGCAAGGCGCTAAAGCGTTCCAGATGGAACAGGCAATGTGTTCGTCACAAGAACTGATCCCGGTTGATGTCAAGAAAAACTATGAAATTTCCGGATGGTTTAAAAACATCAGTTCAGCCCCGGCCCGGCTGTTGTTAGGGGTAATCCCTTTTGATAAAAACCAGACGCAGATTCTGCCGGAAGAAATAAATACTGTTCCTCAAACAGAAACAACTCTTGCCGCAGAATGTAATGCGGAGGCCTCCGTGATCAAGGTAAAAGATGCATCAAAATGGAAGTCTGGAAAATTCTTGTTCATCGCCTTTGGCGCCAGTGACGATTATGCTGACTTACCTAACCGGAATCTATCCATGGCCGGAATTGCGAAAATAGAGAAAAGGGATGATTATTGGGAAATATATCTGGAAAAACTTTGCGGACGCAACTTTCCGGCGGGAACTAGTGTCAGAGAGCATCGCGCAGGAAATACCTGCGTTTTCCCAGTCATCGAAACAATAAAGCCGGCATCGGAGTGGACGCTATTTAGTAAACGGATAAATTATATGGTTGGCAAAGGCAATGCCAGCTATACCGAAAACTGGTGGAATGGAACTGCTTTCATAAAAATCGTTATTATATGCAACGAATCAAAACTTCTATTTGATGACATTAAATTCCAGCCATTTACATATTGAATATTGCAGCGCCCAGATAAGGATTTCTATAGTAGCATATAAGAATATTGCACAAGTCCTGTGGGAAAAAAGTTGAGATATGGATCATACGCCGCTCTTTCTTATTAAACACAAATTGAGGAAACGCATATGAAAAAAGAGATTAAAATGAAACCAGTAATCAGTTTCTTCGCAAAAGTGACAGGTCTCTGTTTTATATTCATGGTTCTTTGTACAGATGCGGCAAATGCGCTGACGGTTGCGAAATCCCTGGTAACTGTAAATGATTTCGGCAGCGATCTTTCCGCCGGGATATCCTGGTCAGCTTTCAACGGTACCTATTCAATCGAAAATGGCTGGGTAAAGCTGGTGAACACATTGCCCGGTCAGAATTCTGCCTGCAAAACTATCGTATTAAATCAAACTGTACCTAAAATGATTCGCTTAACCGGACAAAGTAAAGCGGAAAACGTATCAGGAACCTCCGGGTTAAGTTATTCTTTAAGATATGATGTCACCTATATGGATGATTCCATGGAAAAGTATAACTGCTTTCCATTCACAACAGGTACGCATGACTGGGAATCTGCGGATGGCATCTTTTACCCTAAAAAAGCTGTTAAAAATGTTTGTGTTATTGTAATGTTGTACAACGTCACCGGAACGGTATGGTTCAATAATGTAACATTTCAAGAACAAAGCTCCCCCGGAACTTTTGCAAAATTTGACGACACCGGGATTCTTAATCAGACATCTGCGGAAGGTTATCTGGTCAGACAATTTACAGACGGTGAAGACTGGTATGAAATAAGCAGCGGTCAGTCTGGCAATAACTGGGGTCTTGTCGCAACATCTGACTCAGCCAGCGGGACGACAGTCCATACTGCAACTTTAACCAATTATAGCGGTGCGGAAAGAGCTGGAGTTCTTGCATACCGGATACCGCTCGGCGGGAGTGGATTCAAATGGTGCGAGGCAGATCTGCGCACCGAAACCGCAACAGATAATATATCTTTTGAATTCAAAAATGAAATTGACATCAACTGGCTTAAAAACTCTAAGCCCAGATCAAAATTCCTCTGGGGATGTGTAGTCAGCAGCACAACTGGATATGCTATTGCAATTGACCCTGATTATCCGGTACAGTTCCGCATTCGTTACGAGTCAAACAGTAAAGAACTGTTCGTCGTTTTTGACCTTGGATTCAGTTCCGATGTTTCAAGCGCAACGGTGAAGTTTCTAACCTGGACTTTTACCCCTGCATCAGGAGCCGGAATGCGACAGGCAATCAGCAGTTTCTATAAAAGCTATCCGGATGCATTCCGAGACCGGTTTGCAACTAACGGACAGGAGCATGGATTATGGTTAATAAACGATCTGACTGCGGGGAACGCTATCACGAATATAAGCGACTTCGGCTTTAAACTCAATCAGCAGCAATATGGCGCCGCTTCAATTGCATATGATGATGCTAATAGTATTTTAGATACAGCTTATGTTCATCCCACGGAATTATTTATCGATATTGCAGATTTAGGCGCCGGTCCGACTTATGACCAGGTTATCGCAAAACTTAATCAGCTAGCCGGGCAGGGCAGCACGACTGCCCTGGCAATTCAAAACTCGGCGGTTAAGGATAAAAACGGCAAATATATATATCATACAGGGTCACTCTGGAGCCCGAATTATGCCCGTTTTATCATGAATCCAGCCCCGAATGTAGGTTTGCCCGGCAGAAATTCCTATTATGATCAGTGGACCAGTTCGGCAATACAAAATTATTTGAATCCCGGTACAATGGATGGCATTATGTGCGACAACGTGGAAGCGCAATATTGGGATAATTCCTGTGCCGAGAATACCAGAATAGATTATGCGGCGGCACATTTCAGCGCAATGCAAACCCCATTGGTGCATGATAAAAACGGCAACGTTGGAATATGTTATGAAATGATGATTTGGGAATATTTTAACGGAATGCGCGACGACATTTTTGCAGGTAGCAGATTTCTAGTAATGCAGGCGAACGGCGTTCCCTATTGCACAACTTTTATCTCGACCAAGCTGGATGTTACAGGTGGTGAACAGACCTGGGATTACTCTTCGGGATGGCATCCCCAGCCGGAAAGTAACATGCTTCTTTACAGGGCGCAATCCGGGCGGAAACTTGTAACGTTTCTTCAAGAATTGGAAAACATAGCCAACTGGACCAGTGCAAGGACCCAGAAATATTTTGCCAGGTGTTGCGCTTTCGGTATCATGCCGTCTTTCTATCTGGGAGGATACGATCCAAATTCAACACAATACTTTGAAGATCCAAATTATTATGAGAGAGACCGGAATATTTTCAAAACTTACATTCCCGTAATCAGGAAACTCAGCCAGGCCGGATGGGAACCCGTTAGAGAGGCGACGGTTAATGACAGCGAGGTGTTTCTTGAACGGTTCGGCGCGGAATATATTACCGTATTCAATCCGTCCGCCAACTCCAAAAATGTCACGGTAACTTATCTGCCGTCCGTCATAAATATGACCGGCCGGGAATTGATCTCCGGTAATAATGTAACCTGGATAAACAGTCAGGCAACTGTAACGGTGGATTCTGAATGTGTCGCCGTGCTTGAAATACCCTCCCTGATTAACTTCAGTTTTGAAGAGGGAGCGGGAACTTCAGTTGCCGCACAGTCACCATATAACAGCCTTATTAACGGAACTCTTTCTGCCGGCGTCGGCTGGACAGGACCCGAGGGCGGTATCAGCGGCAATGCGCTTAATTTTAACGGCAGCAGCGGTTATGTTCAAATTCCCGACAACGCAATATTTGATATGGGGGATAATGGACTGACCTATTCGGCCTGGATTAAGGCCGATACGCTAAATTCGTCAGGACACAGCATGGTCATGTGCAAAGGCGGCGGCCAGTATATGTCAATAGTAAGCAAGTATTTATTTTTTAAGCTTACGACTGCCGGAACACAGCAAAGATATTGCCAGGGCAGTACTCAACTGCAAACAAATACATGGTATCATGTCGCGGCTACCTGCGACCGGGAAGGATATATGAAAGTATTCATTAACGGACGCCAGAACGGCAACACGGCGGGACCGTTTTTGAATCCGGTCAATAATACTTCTTACATGCGGATAGGAGATTTTGCCGGTTCAGGCTGGTTTGACGGCGTCATCGATGATGTGCAGATATGCCGGAAAGGCAGTACCGACAAGGAGATCCGGAAGCTAAAAGACAGAGCAATAATTGCATATAGTCTGCCGCTTGACGAAGGAACTGGATCCGCCGCGTATGATAACTTTGACAGTACCAGGCAGGCAGTAATCACCGGCGGAACCTGGCATGGCAATGTCACGCTTGAGAAGAAAGACAACGCCCTTTATTTTGACGGGGTTAATGACTATATAACCATTACCGGAAGCAGTACTGGCTTCAGGACAGACGGAAGCAATGGATTTACTCTTGCCGCATGGATTAAAGCGGACGGGGCCTTTCCTGCCGCACATGACCCGGTAATTTCAAGGGGCAATACTTATCTTAGCATATATAACGGAAAACTTGGATTTAAAACCTTGACCGATTATCCCGCCAATAATCAAAGATGGTGTGCCGGCTCCACTGCTTTAACGTCCGGGGTCTGGCATCACGTGGCAGCGGTTTATGAGTCAAACGGAAACATGAAAGTATATTTAGACGGAGTCCAGAACGGCAGTACTGTCGGACCTTATCCTAATCAGGCCAATGAAGCATCTAATGTACAGATCGGCGCCTGGAATAGTTATTTTAAAGGAATTATCAGCAATGCGCGTATTTATAAGCGCGGGCTGACCGCAGACGAAATAAATCTGCTCTATCAGAACAAGGAATGATAACAAAAACAAACGACTGTAATTTCAAGTGGCGTCAGTAATAACTAACGATCCGGATACAATAAAGTATGCCGCAATATTATGCAAGCAAGGTAAAATAAATGGAATGTAAAAAGGATATTCTAGTTGCAGAACCTCAGCAACCATCGGAGAGCGAATGGAAGTTCATTGATGAACTGCGTGAACCGGCAATCAAACGGATTGCATGGGAAAAACGCGATGCCGGCATCAGCGAAATATCGCTGGCGGACGGCGTGATGTTTATTCCTGAATTTCAGGATAAGGACGGATTGCTTGATACTGCTTATGCTGACATAAGAAGGTTCTTTGTACTTGCCGGCCTTCCGGAAACTTCCGGATACCGGATTGTTACCGGTTATGCGGCATTGGAACAGGAAGCCTATCGTATTGATATCAATGATTCCGAATGCCTTATTTCAGCAGGAGACACAGAAGGCATCCGGCGCGGAATATTTTATCTCCAGGATGAATTGCTGCGCACGGGCGGACCTTTTCTGACAAAAGGAATTATCGAGCGCAAGCCGGTTATCAAAACCCGCATTTCCCGCTGCTTTTTCGGGCCGCTGAAACGCCCGCCTAATTACAAGGACGAATTGCTGGACGATGTGGACTATTATCCCGATGAATATCTGAACCGTCTGGCGCATGAAGGCATCAACGGTTTATGGTTGACAGTCAGTTTTAAGGATTTGGCTAAAACCGGGATAGTGCCGCACGGAGAGCGTATCGAACGGCGGCTGGATAAACTGCGGAAGACCATTGTCCAATGCCGCCGTTACGGAATCAGTATTTATCTTTTCTGCACTGAGCCGCTGGCTTTCGACAAAAACGATCCGGTATTAAAGAAATATCCGGAACTTGGCGGAACTGCCGTAAATGGGAAAGTCTGTTTTTGCCCGTCATCGGCAACCGCGCAGACCTATCTCCGGACGGTATTGAAAAATATTTTCTCTGCGGCCCCTGGACTTGGCGGTATGATCGTATTGAGTGTCGGCGAATGGCTGACTTTATGTACGAATGCCGGAATCGGATTAAATAACTGTCCGCATTGTTCGCATCGGCCGCCCTGGCAATCGCTGGCGCTGTCGCTAGGCGCAATGGAACAGGGTATGCATGAGGCCGCTCCCGGAGCTGAACTGATTTCCTGGCCATACACCCAGCCAAGTTACTGGGGAATGCGGGAAAGTATCGAAGCCGCCGCCCATGTTCCGGACAATGTTACATTAATGCACAATTTTGAATCGCATGGCAGCAAGATACAGTTGGGGAAAAAACGGAAGATTACCGATTACTGGCTGTCGTATATCGGCCCCGGCAATTTCTTCAAGCGCTGCGCGAATAAAGCCGAAAAGCATGGGACAAAAATGTTCGCCAAACTACAGGTCGGCTGTTCGCATGAAGTAGCCACCACCCAATATGTCCCTGTGCCCGGCAATCTGTATAAAAAATATAAAGCGATGCATGAACTTGGAGTCAGCGGGGCCATGCAATGCTGGTATTTTGGAGCATATCCTTCATTGATGACGAAAGCCGCCGGCGAACTGGCCTTCGCCCCGTTCCCGGCATCCGAACAGGAATTTCTCATGCGGCTGGCAAAGTTATACTGGGGTGGATATTCAAAGGAAGTTGTAAAAGCCTGGAAATGTTTTTCTGACAGTTACCGGAATTATCCATTGAACAACGCATTAGGTTATATCGGCCCGATGCATGACGGGATCGTCTGGCCACTGCATCTGGAACCGGTTAACCGGCGACTGACACCGACTTGGGAAATCGGTCCGACGCCGGGAGATCGCATTGGGGAGTGTCTTGGCTATTCTTATTCCGATGATAAAAATACTTTTTCCATAGACGAAACAATTATTCTGCTGGAAAAACTCTGCTGCAAATGGGATAAAGGGGTTAAAATACTCAATAGTCTTGAACAACATTTTCGTGAAAATACTGACCGGATGCGTGAAATCGGAGTAGCCAAAGCGCTTGGAATTCTCTTTCGCAGCGGACTGAATATTTTCCGGTTCTATAAATTGAGAGAGAGCATCGCCGTTTCTATCGAAAATTCCAGGCAGGCAGTTCTTGATGAAATGAAAAAAATTGTTCTTGACGAAATCGAATCTTCAAAAACAATGTTAATGCTCACCATGAATGATTCTTCACTGGGCTTCCATTCCGAAGCGGAAGGTTATAAATTTCATCCGGAAAAACTGCGATTCCGCATAAAATCACTTGAAGCGCTTCTGCTGACTGAATTTCCGCGGACTGAACATCGCATACAGCAGCGCCTGACGGCATTTCCGGAATATATCGGAAAAACTCCGCAAGGCAAAGTTGCATCGTGCAAATATTTTAACAGTTTGCCGCAGCAATCTGCATGGGATTCTATGCCGCGGCAATATCTGGGTTCCGCCGGTACCCTTGATTTGACTTTCAAAGGAGCATACCCCCATATTTCGTTTACATCAATTGATGATAATCGCAAAGATGCTTACTGGCGGACCGGTTACTCCGACAATATGCTGTTTTTCAATCTTGTATCGAAAGAACCTAAAAAAGGTGAAAGATTTAAAATAGAAATTGAACCCAAACGGTTATGCTGGCATAATGAATTCGCGATCTCTTCAGAAGGGATAGTTATATACAATGGGAGTGTGGCTGCATCTCCGGCTTTAGCCGCGTCTGTTCATCGAACTGGTTCTTTTCTGGACTTAAAATTAGCTGTTCCATTTTCCATGCTGAAGCTGCCGGAAGGATTTTGTGCGCCTGTAAGGGTCAATGTCTTTAGAATATATACCAATTCCAATGGCGTTGAAATAACTCAGTCATGGATTGCTCCGCGTCCGCTGCAGACAATTTTTGTCCTGGGATTTCATAATCCTGATGACTTTGGCTGGCTTGTTCCTGAAACAAAACAAGCTATATTCAGAAAAGGTTACAACCTGACTGTGCAAAGGAAAACTGAAAAAAATATCGATCCGCTTCTGGTAAACGCAAAATAAGCAGGGGAAGTAGAAGATGGAACAGAATTATGAATTCCGCAAAAGACTGAGGCAAGTACACCGGCCCAACCGGGTCAATCCCGATTTATCGCCAAAAACTGACGAATGTGCTGTCGATCAGAATTGGACAATTGTGCTTGCTGATGATTCTGCGTCAGATAAAGTAGCTCGTACTGCCACAGTTGATCTGCAGAATTATCTCCAGGCGAGTATGGGAGTATCTGTTCCGATGCGGCGGAAAAGTTGCGGAATCCGGGAGATACGCTTTGAAATAGATGCGAAAATCAGCAGCCGGGCAGATGCCTTTATATTGCATGTTGAACCGGAATTGATAACAGTCACCGGGAAAACAGGCAAAGCTGTTTTTGCCGGCAGTATTTATATTGAAGACTTGATGAATTTGCGCGAAGCGCCGTTTCTGACACACGGCAGAATATTTTGCGAACCTCTTATTGAAGCGCGCGGCGTTCATTCCGGATTCGGTTTGGATCTTTTCCCTGACCATCATTTGAATGCTATTGCTCACGCCGGTTTCAATGAAATATATTTGTTTATCCGGGGAATCGGGAAATGCGCAAATTCCTACTGCGATATTCAAGACCTGATTGACCGGGCGGAACTTTATGGTCTGGATGTCATGCTTTACAGTTATATTTCCGGCTACAAACATCCGGAGGAACAGGATGCCGAAGAATATTTTGAAAATGCTTTCGGCAGCATATTCAAACAGTATCCTAAAGCAAAAGGCATCGGACTTGTCGGAGAATCGGCCGAGTTTCCCAGTCGCGACCCTGCAACTACGGGGAAACGCTGGCACGAAAGTCTGTGGCACGGGATTCCTGATTCGCGCCCGAGTCCAGGCTGGTGGCCGTGCAAGGACTATCCGTTATGGATAAATGCCGTTAAGAAAGCCATACAAAAATATAAACCGGATGCGAAAATCGTATTTAGCTCCTATAACTGGCTCTGGGTGCCATCTGATGAACGACGCAAGTTTCTGGAGGAGCTGCCCAAAGACGTTCAGATAATGGTTCCATTTGAAATGTTTAAATCTCACCGGCTCAGCAATGGCTGTTATCGACAGATTATGGATTATACCATTTCCGAAACTGATTTCAGCGAATGCTGCCGTGAGGAAATGAAAATGGCTCATCAGTTCGGATTGAAAATAGCCGTTACTTCAATGACTGGCGGCACGCCTTGGAACTTCGGTACTGCTCCATACATTCCGGTGCCCATGCAATGGATAAAAAAATTCCGCACATTGCAGGAGGCAAAGAAAGAATACGGAGCAAACAGCTTTTATGACTCGCATCACATGGGGTGGTGGCCGTCTATTGTTACCGACCTGGGTCGTGCAGCTTTCCGGCAGCCGGAAACGGATATCGAAGCCTTGCTGAAAAAGCTTACGGTCCGCGACTATGGCGTGAAGGCTGCGGACGATATCATGGAAGTATGGCGCTTGTGGAGCGAGGCCGTAACTTTTTATGTGGCATCCAATGAAAATCAATACGGGCCATTCAGAGTTGGACCGTCCTATCCTCTGGTTTTTCACGCGAATGTCACCCGCACCATGGCATCCAGGGAAATTAAATTCCCGACTATGGATAATTCTTATGCCGGCGGTGATTGGCTGAAAACGTTTTTTCAACCATTCGAAAATTTGCAGCAATCGCCATATTCATTCCGTCATAAGCCGGAACTGGCAAGCCAGATGAAAATGCTGGCGCTTTGGCAGGAGGGCTTAAAGAAGTTGGCTGAAGTGAAAAATCTAATCCCGGAAAATAAAAGCGATCTTTATTTTGAATTGCTTCATCTCGGGCAATTTATCGAGAGTTTCATCATAACCGGGATTAACGTGAATAGATGGTATCAACTGAATCTGCAACTGCTTAATTCCGAAAACCAGTTACAATCGATCCGGCTGCTGGATGAAATTGAAGCACTTGCTGAAAGCGAGATAGTTAATGCTCAAAATGTCATACCATGTGTTGATGCCGACTCCCGGCTGGGCTGGGAGCCCAGCATGGAATATATGACTGACCGCTGGCATTTGGAATGGAAAATCAGGCAGGTCAGAACGATGATTGACGGCGATATTGCCGCTTACCGTAAAATGCTAAACTTAGGAAGTAATTAATATGCGTTATGAATTGATGTTTCCCGAACAGATACGGAAGGCCATTGACGGGAATTGGCCGGTAGTGCTGTCATTAGGCGTCCTGGAATACCATGCGGAGCACTGTTGTGTCGGTGTGGATACGCTGCTGGTAGCCAGGGCCGTGGAAGAACTAGAGAAGGAAATAAATATGGTAATCCTGCCGCCGTTTTATTACGGCGCGGCAAGCTTCGCAGTGGATACCCCGGAACGCAAAGGCACAATCCACGTCAAGTCAGAAGTGCTCAATCTGTTCGGCAGGGAATTGTTTTCCAGTCTGCTGCGGATCGGATTCAGAAATGTCTACGGCATCTATTACCATCAGAGCGAAAATTATATCCAGGGTATGCCTACCGATTTGAGTTTTAAGCTGGCCGCAAGACAGGCAATTTTCGAGTTCCTTGAAAGAGAACATGGCGAAGGATGGTGGGGCAGAGAAGACAGCGCCGACTACTATGAAAAACATCACGGCAAAGGAGAAAATCCTTTCAACTGGATTCAGATACACCCGTTAAAGCACCCTTCCTGTCAGGGTGATCACGCAGGGCTGACCGAAACATCATTGATGATGGCGTTCTGCCCGGAAGGTGTGGATATGGCGAAAGAACGGAAATTGTGGTATGCAAAATCGGCGGACGGCGCCAATGTTGAATACGGGATGCAAGTCAAAGCAGATGTCATGCGCGAGCTGCGTAAAACTCTGTCCGGTAAAAACAATGATTGAGTCAGGCTTTCATTTTGGCTGGCATGTCCCAGAGAAGAGGTTACGACCCGGCTGCTAAACCTGAGCAATCAGGAAAAACTGAAAAGATCATCGATTTGCTTCCGGCGGACGCAGAAAATTCTGCTCACACTCTGTGATGGCATTAATTCTCTAATACTGATAAGTAAAAAAATCCATCTATGAATATAACTGAAAACAAGAATCACGCGATGGAACTGAAATCTAAAACCTACCATTGCGGTACATTGACCTATACGAAGATCGGGCTGGTTGCACTTTTCGCCTGGCTGCTGTGGGGGGATTTTTGTTTTTCACTGATGGAGGCGGTGGTGCCGAGCATCATGCCGCTGAAATTGAAGACGCTGGGGTGTCCGAACTGGCTGCTGGGAATGATAATGACCACAGTCCCGGGAATCCTGAACATAGGTATCACGCCATATTTGAGTTTCAAGAGTGACAGATATCGCAGCCGTTGGGGAAGACGGCTGCCGTTCATCATCTGGACTTTGCCGTTTCTGAGCGCCAGCCTCTGTCTGCTTGGTTTTAGTGAAGACATCTCAGTAGTCCTCCAACGGAATTCGTCGTTTCTTCAGCAGTTCGCCCCTGCTACGATTGCCATTGGCGTGATCTGTGCTTTTATAACGGTATTTCAGTTTTTCAATATGTTCGTCAACACGGTTTTCTGGTATCTTTTCAACGATGTAGTTCCGCCGCAGTTCCTTGCCCGTTTTCTAGGGGCATTCCGTATTGCCGGCACCTGTGCCAGTGCACTGTACAGCTATTTCATATTCCAATACGCGGAATCAAACATGCGGGAAATCCTGCTCGGCGCTTCAATTCTATATTTCATTGGTTTCAGTGCGATGACGCTCATGGTGAAGGAGGGACAGTATCCGCCAATTGAGGATGAATCAGACAATAAAAACAAAGGTATGGGATCCGTTAAAACTTACTTTAAAGAAAGTTTTTCCGCTAGCAGCCTGTCGGACTTTTTTTTCAAAGGCCATATAGCATGAAAATTGTGTAGTGATATATTACGATCAAAAAGGATTTACGATGGGAGCGAAGTTTGTGAATGTGGACCGGGACA
>CAIJKT010000960.1 GCA_903821255.1 uncultured Lentisphaeria bacterium
AGCGCCACCTGGATCGTTTTTGATCCGGTAAGCGACAAATATTACCGTCTTTCTGAAGAAGATCACCAGATAATCAGCTGCATGTCTGAAAATCTGGAACTGGATGCTTTTCTGGAAAAAGTTAAAAATTGCGGCATCCATGCGGACAAAGATAAGATCATGAAGATACTGAGTTTCCTCAATCAGAGCAATCTGATGCTTCCCGTGTATAAGATGACAGAGGACAAGGTTGAGAAACATCAGGCGATGAAACGCCGGAACCTGATTCATTTGATTCTTTACACCTATCTGTTCTTTAAAATTCCGCTGCTTTCCCCGGACCGCTTTCTTGACCGCACGGTGAATTTTGTTAAAACTATTTTCAACAAATGGACCTTCCTGACGCTTGGTGTTATTGCGGGCTGCGGCTATCTCTGCCTGATTGTCAGGTGGCAGAAGCTTACCGAGGAATTTATCAGTACGATTAATTTTCAAGGAATGGTGCGCTATTCGATCGCGGTTGTCATTATAAAATGCGTTCATGAGTTTGCTCATGCGTACACCGCCAAAGCAGTCGGGATCAGGGTTAGGCGGATGGGAATGGCTTTTATCGTGTTTTTTCCCAGGCTTTACACCGACCTTACCGACTCCTGGCGCATCCCCGACCGGCATAAAAGATTTCTGATTGACGGTTCCGGAATACTGAGTGAAATCATTATCGGGGGATGGGCGGCGCTGGCATGGGCTTATGCCGGTCCGGGCCTGACTCAAGCAGTCGCATATTACATTTTTACGGTAAGTATCATCAGTACGGCGCTGATTAACGGCAACCCTTTTATCCGCTATGACGGTTATTATCTGCTGATGGACCTGGTCGGCATTGATAATCTTCAGATGCGCGGAACTGAGCGCATCCGTGAACTTTTCCGGAAATATTGTCTTGGAATCGATTACAAGCCTAACGATAATACGATTGGCTGGAAAAAATATTTTCTGATTATTTTCGGGATTTCCGCGTTCATCTATCGAATTTTCCTTTATACCTCGATTATTCTGGTGGTATATTATTACTTCGAAAAAGCTATCGGCATCGTGCTGCTGATGCTTGAAGTCTATTTACTGGTTGTCAAGCCTTTCCTGACGGAAACAAAAATGATTATGGCATTGAAAAACAAGATTAAAACGCGCAACTATATTATTTCGCTGTCAGGCGCCGGAATACTGCTGCTGACCTTATTTATGCCGCTGCCATGGAACATCGCGATTCCATGCGAAGTAAAACCGGCCGTGTCGAATATGGTTTATGCCCGTACCGACGGCTTTCTCGAAGAACTTTGCGTTAAAGACCGGGGCAGCGTAAAGAAGGGCGATGTTATTTTTAAGCAGGCAAACCCGTTTATCGAATGGGATTTAAAAGAAGCGAACCTGGATAAACTCATCGGTGCGTTTGAGCTGGATTTTGCGCAGAGCAATACTGCCACGCTTGGACTCACCCAGATGAAGCTGCAGGCATTGAAAAATGCGGAGATTTCGCTGGACGAACTCCAGCATAAAAAATCGCTTTTAACTACCGCCAGCGCAATTAACGGTATCTTTGCCATATATGATCTGCATCTGAAGCCGGGCAAGTGGCTGCATAAAGGCGAGATCATTGGAGAAGTATATGAGCCGGACAAGCAGATCATCGCCGCGTTTATCAGGGAAACAGATTTTAAGAAAATTTCCGGCAATGAAAAAGTATCAGTCTCTCTTGAAGACGGACTCGAGTCATATCGCGGCAGGATTGTTTCAACAGCCCCGGTCCCGGTTATTCTTGCACCATCGCCGCTGATTAATTTTTTCGGAGGACGCATTATATGCTACCCCATGCCTGACGGCAATACATTTCAGCCGGTGGAACCTTATTACAGAGTCAATATTGCAGTGGCGGAAGGCGAGAGCCTGCCGCCAGGCAGAACCGGCACGGTATGGCTTCGCAAATACTCCTCCATCGGCGGCAATTTTCTCCGCGAAGTTCTTTCAGTCCTTCAGAAAGAACTTTATTTCTAATCGTAACGCAGCGAAATGCCAGTGCGGAGTGTGCGCCGGGCGAATTTGATTCATGGATTGTTTTTCATTTCCATGAAGGAATTGTCCGCTTATGGATGAGCCTGGTTTTCGATCCAGGACTTGAGACATTGCATAACCAGCCATTGATATAACTGCTTGATAAAAAGCCTGTTCAAATAAAACAGATCCACTGAGTTTTAATGGCGTCTTCCGGCTTCAATTGCGGTTTCTGCGGATATTGATTTTCTTCGGCTGGCCCGGCGGCTCCGGTTTAGGCGGCACCAGATATTTTACGGCAGTGGAATTGCAGAACGGACAGACAGGGGGCTTTATGGCATCGATCTTGTCATATTTAATCGGATTATCATCTGACATTTTCTCAATGCGGGTGAAAACACCGTTGCAATAACTGCATTTCCACTGAAATCCGAGCGGACCCTTGCACTTGGAGCATTTGGCGGTAAAGATATTTTTGATTGGTCTCGCCTCGCAAAATTTGCAGCTTGCGCACATGACGCTGATTGGCGGACCGCTTTTCTCGCTCATCTTGTATATTTGTATGCCGCCGTAAGTGATGAGCAGTGTCAGCGATGTCATAAAAAAGAACAGGAAAATTACGAGTTTCCGCGGCATCCGGTTGAATGCCCCTATTTGCATCATCCAGTCGATTATCAGCGAAAAGCTCACAAAAAAGAAATTGCGCTCCGGAATTTCAAGGACATATTTTACCATTGTTCTTGCAGTTTTGGTCATGGTAATAGACGTCTGAGTTCGCTCCGCATCCCGCTCCGGATGTTTATTAAGCAGGGCATCTTTTATAACCGGGGGCTTGGTTGCAGGCTTGGACGGCTCGTCTTTCTTAGGCACCGGGGTTTTTGACAAAAGATGCTTTACCGGCTGCGGCAGATCGGCTCTGGACTCAAAACGCTTTTCAGCCTCCCCTGTTGCCTGGAGATTGATCTGGTCTGATTGCGCCTTGCCGGGCGGGGCTGATTCCGATTGTGCCGGAACTTCAAAAATCTTGTTACATTTGGCGCACTCCCCTTCCTGTCCCGCAAGCTCTTTCGGCAGCCGGTATTTCTGTCCGCAGGATTTGCACCAGAAAATGACATTTTCCTGGGGGGTGGCGCTTGCGGGCACATTGTCTGACTGCTTTGGAACAACCATATTTCTTTTGCACTTGGCACATTCAGCAAGCTGTCCGCCGAGATGCTTCGGCAACCGGTATTTCTGGTTGCATACTTTACAGCGGAAAATAATATCATCAGGAGCTTTGTTCTTGGCTGTAGTCGAACGGACGCTGATCTTCTGGATTTTGTCTTTATCTTTATCAACAACCGGAATGAAACTTGCAATGGCAGTGGCTTTTTCAATGTTTTTGCGCGACTCCGGAACCGGTGCGCGATCTTCCGATTCCGCGGGCACCACAAAACTTTTGCGGCATCTGGAACATTCGCCTTCCTCGCCGGCAAGCTCCTTGGACAGCCGGTATTTCTGTCCGCAGGATTTGCACCAGAAGAGAACTTTTTCTTTTGGTGCCGACGCATTATCCGACTGCTTGGGAACAATCATATTTTTTTTACATTTGGCGCATTCAGCAATCTGGCCGCCAATGCTTTTCGGCAGCCGGTATTTCTGGTTGCATATTTTGCAGCGGAAAATAATATCGTCGGGGGCTTTATTCTTTGCCGTGCTGGATGCAATCTTGATTTCCTGGATTTTATTTTTTTCGCTTATGGCGGGCGTCAAATCAGTCAGCGTGTTTGCGCTTGCGGAAATTTCCGATTCCGGCGGAACCAGCATCTGAGAACTGCACCTGACACAGTCCAGCTTATCTCCTGAACAGTCGTCATCCAGTTCATATTTCTGGTTGCATTTTTTACACCGGAATCTGATACTCATGGCCGCTTATTTCCCGAATTCAATACATTTAGTCAAAATTAACTGGCAGTAATATATCATTTTTCTTGAATTTATAAAGTCCTGAATCGCAAAAAAGTCGGAATGCCGCAATGATCGTGAATATGAGTTTTCAGCCACGGCAGAACGCGGTAGTGTCGGGCTGTCTGACTGCAACATCCGGTATTCTGAAATCAACTTGCAAAAAAGCACTTCAAGTTATATAGTTATAAATATAACATGTGGGAAATTTATGGTTATCAGCAATAAAGCGGCACTGCCGAGATACCAGGAAATACGCAGTTTCCTGCTGGAACGCCTTTCATCCGGCGCTTATAAGCCCGGAGATCGCTTCTATTCCGAAAATGAACTGGCCGAAAAGTTCTCGACGACTAATCTGACCGTGCGCCAGGCAATGGCGCTTCTGGAGCAGGACAAGTATATCGAACGCAAACGCGGCAGCGGCACCTATGTCCGAAAGCTGCCCAACCGTCCCAGCAGACTGAAGATTACCGACCATTGCACCATCGGTATTCTAACCGGCAATATTGAACTGGACAATAATTTAGCGCTGGGACGCATTATCAGTTCACTGCATAAATGTGCTTCCGAGAACGGCTATATGTTATATTTAAGCCACAATCACATCCAGTCGCTGATTGATGCCCAGATTGAGGGAATAATCACCATCGGGCTCTTTAAGCCTGACGATATTAAAATCCTGGAGGAATGTCATATTCCCGTGGTGGGTATCGGTTTGAATGTGCCAGGTAATTTCCCGGCAATAGCCACTGATTTTGAGCAGGAAGGACGGGAGGTTGTCCAGTATTTTCACCAGCGCACGTTAAATAGAATTGCAGTAATTGGCGCCGGTCCGGAAGCAACCACAGCAAGCAGCATGCTGTCCGCCATGCGCAAAGAGGTAAAAAAAATCCCCGGAATGACACTGGATGAATTTGTCAATCCGCCGGAAGGCGAATATCTGTGTACCAAAGCGATTATGAAAAAAGCCAGACCAGATGTGCTGTTCCTGTTAAACTGGGTAAGCATTTCTCCGGTACTGCAAGCGCTGGATGAACTGAAACTGAAAATCCCTGAAGACGTCTCCATTCTGGTACATGGCGAAAACGCACTGGCGCTGCATACTAAAGTTCCGCTATCCATTGTGCGCAGCGACATCGCGGCGGGATGCCGGAGAATTATGGACGCATTGCTCCAAATCATCAAAACCGGCAAAGCGGAGAATACGCATTACTATTATGACAGAGAAATACTTAATATGGGCTCGATTAAGATCAACAGCAAATGATAATCATAAAAAACTATGTGTGAATAGTCTTACTCTGCGGAATCGTTGCAAGTAAAAAGCTGTTTAAGTGAGTGACGCGGCCCCGATATTATTGAATTTGTAGCAGATAATCAATTCTTTTTGCGATATTCAAACGGGGTACAGTTGTATTGTTTTTTGAAACTCGCAATGAAATAAGAACAACTGGCAAATCCACATTGTTCCCCAATCTCTGCGATGGATGAGTTCGTCGTTTTAAGTAGCAATTCTGCTCTTTTCATTCGGTACAGATTGACTGCATAAAAAAAACTATTTCCTGTGTGAAGTTTAAAAAGATGCGAAATAGAACTACAGGAAATATTAAAGCGCTGGGCGATTTCCTTACGTGAACCAACCTTATCACAATGATTTCTCAAATAATTATCCATCTCATTCCAGAGATGAAAGTTTAATTGTACAACGCCGGCTTCGCTATTGAGCATATTACCAATGGTTACTTCTATCATTGCCTCACAGAGAGGGCTAATAGCCCGGACCTGGTCGTTATTACTGCTTAGTAATTCCATTAGGGTTAAAATATTTCTGCCATTCGCGTCAACGGGCCGGTCAGTGTGATAAAAAATATCACGACTTGTGGGAGGTTGATTTTTTCCATCGTAATCAATAAACATGCTCCGAATATAATCCCCGTAAAAACTCATTGAAATACTTTTGCTTGGACCAATAAGCCTGGTATACAGATAACCATTTTTCCCTGCAAACAGGCGAGTTCCGGTGTCACAAATTATATTTTTAATTTCACCGTTACTATAATAGCTAACACCGCTGCTGCCTTCAATCAATAAAATTATTCTAGGGATACTATGAATAAGGCTATTTTCAGGCGAACTGCAAGCATAGATAAAATCTCCTTTAGGAATGTTGACCGCCTGCCGAAAAATATCAATCATTCTTATTTTATTATCTGACATATTTAAAAAAATCCCCTATTCCTTGATATGTTGCACAATATTGATATTTTTAACACATTTTTATGATTGCTAAAAGAGTTATATTGCACTATAATTACATTAATAGAAATATTAAATATAACAATAGCATATTTGTTACAGGAATGAAAAGAAAATTTAAAATCATGGCAAATTAAATTCATAGAAGAAAAAGTCAGAGCACGGGGGCAGGAATCCCTGTGAAGAATGCAAGAAATATGTCGGATGAAACAAGAATCATGTAATTATAAAGGGAGTAAATAAATGAAAAAGTCTAAATTCACACTCATTGAACTCCTCGTGGTGATCGCCATCATCGCGATTTTGGCCTCAATGCTGCTGCCGGCGTTGAATAAAGCGAGAGAGAATGCTAAAACTATTTTTTGCGCTTCTAACCAAAAGCAAATTGGGCTAGGATTTGCTATGTATCGCGATGCATATCTAGGTTATTTCCCCAGCCGGGAGCCATTACCTGCGAGTGTTGGACGGGGGTGGGCGGAAAAATTAATTGAAGGCAACTTTTTAGGTTCTGGCAATTCAATGGCAAAGATGGTTCCCTACAAATTTTTCCAGTGTCCTTCCGACAATGTCATACGCACGGCTGCTACCACCTACGGATCTGCTGATGAGCGTCAGGCAAAACGCAATTCCTATGCCTCCAATCGAGGCAGTTCGACAAATCAATGTGGTTGGTTTAACAGTAATACATGCGCAACTCGTAAAGAAAACCAAATTAAAAAGCCTTCGAATTTCATCGTTACGGTCGAAAAAGCGGACTCCGGGAATCAAGTTGGCCTTTCAATTCAGTCCATTGGAGATATAGCATTACGATCTGCATATCATACTGGAAACTTACTGGCGGGAAACCTCTTAATGGCTGATGGACATGTTGAATTCTTATTTATACCCTATGATAGCACATCACCCTTTGCCGGCAAATTCTCAATTTCTGGTAAGTATGAGAACCTGTCGGCGAAGTGGTAATAATATCTATTTTAACCTTATTAACTGAAACGCAGGAACTAATTATGCCTGTGGAAAATGGATCAATAGGCATAATAAACTTTAGCATGAAAAGAAGTTCAGATGTTTAGAAAAGTAATTGTAATGTTTGCCATCGGCATATTTATGCTTGATGTTATTAGGGCAGAGGAGAAAACGCAAGATTTGGTAAATTGCGAAAATCCAGCGGAATGGGAAGGTATGGTAAAATGCAATAACCAAATAAAGCGCTCCGGAAACACCAGCTTTGAGTTGTGCGGCGAATATCGGACTGAGATTATCTGCAAGCAGATGATTTCAATCGACCCTGATAAGATATATAAGCTTTCCGTATGGATGCGAACATTGGATAAGCAGTTACCGGCCAGCGGTTTTTTCGGATTGCGCATGTACGACAAGGATAAAAAAACCATCAATATCAATAACGTTGCTGTTTTTCCCGCAACGGAAACAACTCTGGCCGCTGATGCCGTTAAGAATTCGAAAGAACTTAGAGTCGTTAAAAATGCGGAATGGCTAAAACAGAAATATTTGGCGGTAGCATTCAACATTGAAGACAAATATCAGGACTTGCCGAATTTTGATATTTCGCGAGTGGATAAAATTATTAATGAAAGCGGAGAGTATAAGGTGATGTTGCTGGCCCCGTTGAAAAAAACTTATCCGGCCGGGACAAAGGTCCGTTTGCATTCGCCATTTGAAGTTCCATTTTATTGGGTTGCGAGTGACTGGATGCCGACAGAGTGGAAACAATTTTCCACAACGATGAAAGGCGAAGCTCAGAGCGGCGTTCCAAAAGATAAATTCTGGAAAGGAACAAAATACGTTCGGGTTTTCGCCTGGTTTGGTAATTATAACCGCATTCCGGAAAAAGGCGCCCGTCTGCTGGTCGACGACATTAAATTCACTTGTGAGTGATGGGAGAATTTAGAACCCGGAATTGACGACAACTTGGCTGATAGATACCGACAAAACTGCAAACCATCTGCGGTTCGGTAAACAGGTAAAAAAACAAAATAATTTTCGTTTAAGTAAAAAAAGAGGCCATTCATGAACAAAACCGTGCTATTTAAAAGCAATATTTGTCCGTTGGGCGTAGCAAAAAAAACTCTAATATCGTCCGTGATATACATGGCTCTGTCATTATCTGTCGTTGCGGAGAACAACATAGCATCAAAAGCAGGTGCTATGTCAAAACAGAATAATAAAGTTTTTATAGAAGGTTTTGAGAATAGCGCTAATCTCATTTTTCAACCGGCCAAAGATTACGCAACGGTCGAGATAACAAAAGATGCTTTGGCTCCGGAAGGAACGAATGTACTTCATTTCAGCCATCAACGGACTAGAACATCCACGGTCTCCGCTAAAATCACTTTGGAGCCCTATTCATCTTATCTGGTTACCTACAATATCAGAAAGGGCAAACACTATTTAAAATCAGGGATGGGGGTATGGATTCGGTTCTTTGCTGATGGTAACGAGGTCGTGTCCGACAGATTTTTTGAAAGCAGCATCTCAGAGACGTGGCAATTGGAGAAATTGTCATTGGTTACCGGAAAAACAGGCGTCGCAAACCTACAGATTTTATTGCACAATTCTGCCGGCGACATATTTATAGACAATTTTAAAATACAAAAATGCGAAAGGCAGGAACTGTCCGAAATTCTTGATAGTGGCAGTCAGATACCTTTAAATTTAATTCCACTTAGGCCAGGCGAAGCTGAAGCAAGAGTCTGGTATGATGAAATTCCGGTATCGGAACAAGTTCCTTCTGAAATCAATTTTCAATTCAGAGAAAATCTTGCGGATGGAGTATGGAACAATAGCCGGATGCTAAAACTGGAATTACCGGATGAGCTGGAGGTTGTTATACCTAAAAATATTAAATTTGAATTAGTCCCGAAAAGTAATTGCAAATGCTATACTTTTGACTCCAATCATATTAAGAAAGTAGGCAACACGTGGGTGTGCTCTTTGCTTATAAAACAGACAAGACCGCTAAAAGAAGGAATGCGAGCCAAATTCTGGGCACAATGGGAAGGCGGAAAACAAATTCCGGTTGAGGTTAGTTGCATGTCAATTAATATTCCGGTTTGCAGGCAACCAAGAAATATATTAACAGGTTGCCAGAATTGCTCGATGTTATTAAAACTTGGCGACAAGCAATATATTGAACTGGTGAAGAATCTTGGCTTTAATTTAATCACTTGCTGGAAACTTGGAGCCGGCGCCAGATTAATAACTGAGTTCCAGGAAAATGGAATAAAAGTTGAGACTGAGCATTCCGGACATTGCGAATATGACAAGATTATTAAGGATGTTAAAGACGCACAATCAATCAATATCGATGGTAAAGTTGAAAATGTTATAAATCCCGGTCATCGGGGCGTCATATTTGATAAAATGCTGTCCGATGTGGAAGATTATGCAAAACTGGGTTTCTCTGGTCTGGCAATAGACGATGAATATTATAGCGATTGGCGGGGAATGCTGGTCGACATGTCGGACAATACCAAAAAACAATGGACAGAATGGATGCGCGTAAATTATCCAGAGTTAAAAGTTGTTATGCCGGAAATAATTTTGGATGATCCGATCAATCATCTCAAAGAATATAATGCCTGGTGGTTGTTCAGGATGTCATTGATGACCGAATGGTATGCCGAAGTCAGAAAGAGGTTTGTGAATCAGGCTATAAAGCATACCGGGAAAGGCAGTGAAAAACCATGGATGTCTGCACAAATTGGTCGACCTGTAATGTCAAAGGGAAAGACAGATTTGTATAATTACAATAAATTGCTGGAAGTCTTTGATTATTTCTCTCCTCAGCTATATATGAACGCGTACGAGATTCGCGGTCAAGTGGCCGATCTAGTCCGCGTTGTCGGCAAAGAAAAAGCACTTCCATTATTATGCATGGGAGAAGCCCGCGCAAACAGGGACCAATGGAAAAAAGGTGAAGTAAAAGCTCAGATATTAGAAATTCTTTTCGCGGGTGCCAAAGGATATGGTTCATGGGGATGGCCTTATTCTAATTTAAGGATTATAGCTGAATTTGCGCAAACAAACAACGTCATCGCTGAAAACGAAGATATATTTGTCCACGGGGAGAAAACAAACTCATTTTATGTTGAAGATCAAGTCAGACAGTTCGCATCAACACTGGAAACAGACAAAGCCGGGCTTTTATTGATATCAAATTATACCCAAACAGGCGAGGACGAGGTCATGGTCAGAAAATTTATCAGGAAAAACATTGAATTGAGAGAAGTTTTTACCGGCAATAAAATAATTCTTGCAGAGGGGCAGGAAGTCTTTATAGTAAACATAAAACCGGGCACCTGTGCTCTGTACAGATGGAACAAGTGAATCCGCTATACATTTTGACTAAAGACGAGCATTTGTCAGAATAAAATCATGCAGGAGACGTGATTAATAGAAATAATCAAAAATCAAAGGTACTATTTATTCGCTTAATCCGTTCTGCTAAAAAAGTAAAGCCGTGAAGTTGAAAGAAGTTAATGATCGCTGGACACTGGATGCCTCCACAGTAAAAAATGTTTCCAGGAATGATATAACTTCCTGGAAAATTATGGATAATACGTTAATTACTTACAATAGGAAATGTAAAAAAAATGGAAAAAGTTGAAATTTACACCGTTGCGCCTGCGTGTGCTGAATATCCTCGTAATTCAGAAGGCACGATGCTTGAACTTAATGATGGCAGATTATTCCTTTGCTGGATTGAATTTCCTGCTAAAAACAACAACCCGGTAACCGATATTTCCAGTGCCAGAATTGTCGGTGCGTTCTCTGATGATGAAGGGAAATCGTGGCATCATAAGTATGTAGTGCTTGCTCCTGAAGCGGGACAAATTAATGTCTATAGCCCTTGCCTGGTCCGAATATCAAAGAACACAATCTTGCTTGCAATAATTACCCTTTATGCGGACCATAAACATGACGGATATATTTATATGAGCAGTGATGAAGGAAAAAGTTTTTCACTAAAAGGAAAAATATGGGAGCATTTGCCATATAGTTTTGCCAATTCGGTATTGAAAAAACTGACAAAGTTGCACCGCCTGGTTCTACCGGTAAGTCGACGTATAGGGCAATTGTGGTCTCCTGAAGAAAATAATCAAATTAGTTGTTTCTATAGTGACGACGATGGCGTTACATGGACTCCGCCGTCTCAATGGTTGATAATACCTCTGCGCGGAGGGATGGAACCACATATTGCAGAATTAGCCAATGGCAATTTATTTATGGTCATCAGAACTCAATTAGGGTACATTTATGAATCGATCTCCTGCGATGGAGGCATAACTTGGAGTGAAGCAAAACCTAGCTCACTCATCGCGCCTGAATCCTGTCCGGAAGTTATCCGGATTCCGGCAGCGAATGACTTAATGGTGGTGTGGAATAATAGTCCTTTTTTGACTCAGCTGGACCATTCCGGACACCGTTCCCCATTAACCGTTGCCATATCGAAAGATAATGGGGCTAGTTGGCAAAACTTCAAAAATATCGAAGATGCTCCTGATGGGGCGTTCTCCAACCCCGGAGTCTATATTACTTCACAAAAGAAAGTATTTATAAATTATTGGGCGACTAAGTATATTAAGCGGTCAAGTGACAGACCAATGATACCGAATCCGGAAACTATAAGCTTAAAACTTGCCATATTTAACCTGGATTATTTATATGAATAGTATAACATCACGGGATCTCTTAACTGGAAGTTAACAGTCTTGCTAATTTAGTGCATCCTGGCAAACAACTCCGTTAGAAAAAATATTAAAGTATGAAAATTGAATTAATCTTTCCACAAAATATCTATCAAAATCCTTCCCCGCGGCGGATGGCGTACGCGGGTTCTCTGCTGGCAGATTGTTGTTTCGATATAAATCGAATGAACTATTGACAAATTCATAGTTATATAGTATTATATATAACCATAGCAAATAAATCAATAGAAAAAAATATGAAAACAGAAAAATTATGCGGAGTATGGTCGGCGGCGCCGACGCCTTTGACCGTGGATTTTAAAATTGATGAAGCATCGATTGAACGGCTGGCGGTGCATCAGCAGAAACTGAATATCAACGGGGTATTTATTGCCGGGACTTGCGGCGAAGGCCCATGGCTCAGCGACGCTATGCGGCTGGAGCTGGCAAAGTTGAGCGTCAAATACAATCAGGGCAAAATGCTGCTGGCTATGCAGGTGACTGACAACTCGGCGTTGCGGATCATCGATAACATCAAACGCATTGCCGATACCGGGGTTGATCTTGCGGTGATCGCCCCGCCGTTTTTTGTGATTAATTCAACGCAGGATTATCTCAAAAAGCTCTATTTAGAGGCGATTGAAGCAAGCCCGCTGCCGGTTGGCATCTACCACCTGGGAAAGAATACCAAGACCCTGGTAGAAACCGCGACGATGACAGAAATCATCAGCCATCACAAAGTAAAAATTATCAAAGACAGTTCAGCCGATCCGGCGGCGATGACTGCTATTGTTCAGGCGCGCGATCAGCGCAAAGGCGCATTGTTTGCCCTGAACGGCAATGAATTTGATTGTGTCACTTACGCCCAGGCCGGATATGACGGGGCATTGCTCGGCGGCGCCTGTTTCAACGTCTTGATGGCTAATGAAATTATCCGTCTGGCTAAACTTGATAAAATCGCTGATGCCAGATTAC
>CAIJKT010000961.1 GCA_903821255.1 uncultured Lentisphaeria bacterium
AAACCTTTTCAATAAATGTGGAATAAATACTGCAAAAGCCGGAACAGGAACAGAAATAAAAGAAGATGAACAAGGCAAAAAGAAAAGAGTATCCACCGGTAAACGGGCAATCGTAGAACATGGATTTCATTCGTTCCGTTATTCTTACATCTCTCACCATGCGGAAGCAGGCACCCCTCAAGCAGTGATACAGAAAAACGCCGGACATAAAAATCCTGCAATGACAGAACATTATACGCAAATTTCAGATAATTCAGCAATTAAAACCAGTAACGTTTTAACTCTTATGGGGAGCAAGACGACAATCGCAATACCAGAACCAGAGCGCGAACGCTTGGCGGAACTGACTAAAACTTTACCGATTGAAAAGATCAAAGAACTTTTAACTATTGCGGAGAGATAATAAATGGACCTTCGATTGCTGAACAACAAGCGCGGCACACTTACTGCAAGGCACCCGCTATTAGAGGAAATATGGATTGAGCTGGAAAAAAAGCACCCTGGCCAAAGCCGTAAACAGATTTACAGCAGCCACAAAGTGCCATTGGTTCCAAAAAGGACCTGTGAAGCTTATCGTTATCACGCCAAAGGCTCCGAAGATCCGCTATTCGAGCGTATTCCATTTGCATGTAACGATGAGCTGGAAACGGAGATGGAACGTTTTTTGCGCAATATTTACAATCTTGAAGACCACTACGCAGACCGAGTGCAGACTCAAGCCGCGATTGATTCCGTTGGTAAACTACTGAACTCCGCAGGCACGAAAATAATCGGAAGGAAGCTTCAAGAAAGTCTTGATTACTTACAAGAAAAATTTAATGATATTGGACTTTTTGTAATTATTCCCAACATCAGTAATAATAAACCAATCCTGTTCACTGATTTTAGCTCTTTTAAAGATGACTTTTTAAGACGTGCCAGAATAGCGCTTAGGTTGGAAGAAATTCCAAAATTTTACTTCCGCTGGACCGGTTATATTGATACTATCAACGAGATCAGGAATACCGCTAATCTGGTTTCGAGTTGTTTTATCGAAAAGGAACGTATGGATTTAAACTTTGAAATGGCGCTTTCAGCAGTTTATGATTGCGGCCGCAGTTTTGAGAGAATCCACGTGGAACCGTACACCAGCGCGACGACGAGTGTTGCAAGGAGCAGTAGTGGAGGCAAAGCCACAATGGACATAATAAATTCAAAAAAAGCATTTGACGATGACGCTTTGCGGAATCTGGTCATTAAATATGTTAATGCTCATAGAACTCTCCCGGACCGGTCAATTAATCTGGCAGCTAAAGAACTTGCAAAATGTAATAAATTCCCATGTTCAAAAACAATTAAAGCCAAATTCAAAGCAGAATAGGAACCAATGAGAAACACTAAATCTAAAAGGAAAAAATAGGTTTTCTTGAGCTTAGTATTAGGAACACGAGTGCCGTGTTCACAACAATTTGACTCGATCTTTATATCAACCGCAGCCTGTGTGGCAACATGCGATATCAGGTTATTGCGACAATATAAGGATTTGTATCATGGAAATCTCAAAACGTATCACTTCTGAAATTCTGGCGGCAGCCACGGGCATTTTGCAGCCATACTGCCCAGGACTTTCCCCAATCGACCTTGTTCAGGCGATCACCAATCACAGAGCGGAAAAAGCTAAACCTAATGAATTGCAAGCGCCTTTGACCTATGCGCAGTTTGCCAAGTTGACCGGGTTATCTCTGCCTTCTGTCGCCAGAATGGCCGCCAGAGGGGATTTTCCCAAGTTGCGCATCGGCCTTCGTTCCGTCAGAATTCCCTTTGCCGCTGTTGAAAAGATACTTAACGGAACTCAATCCAGCGGGGAGTCAAAATGATAGAAAATAATATCGATCATTCCGATTCTGACGGCCTCAAGGAATGGTTCGGCGACGTTCTGACAAAGTCCGGAATTCCGAAGGATTTAGCCATTAAACTGGGCTGGAAACCTGTAGGGAAATCGTATATCAATTTGTGCCTCAGTTTTGCTCCCCAGTGCGGGAACCAACCTGTCGAAGGCTTTGAAATTCCTTACCTAGCTGCTGATGGTCAGGCGCTGGAAACTCCGGGCGGCGAGCCGTATTTAAGGATACGTTTGCACTATGCTGCGGAGATTACCGACGACAAAGACGACAAGATAAAGGCGGCGAAGTATTTGTCTCCGAAAGGTGCAGGCATTCAACCGTATATCCTGCCGGGGGTGTATGATTGGCTGATAGGCAATCCCAATGCTCCAATGATTGTGACTGAAGGGGAAAAAAAAGCTGTTTCGGCTTTTGTCAAAGGGTTAGCGATAGTCGGGATACCGGGTATCTGGTGCTGGAGTGACGGGGAGAAGAATCTGCACCCCCTGATTGCCGATTATCTCAAAGGCCGCAACGAAGTAGTCTTGATTTTCGACAGCGATGCGCTAAACCCGAAGAAGAAACCGGAGTTCGACCGGTGTGCTGAATATCTGGCTAATGCGCTGATACCGTTCAACTGTACTTTGAAAGTCTGGGTCGTTCCCGGAGACAAAGCTGAGGATAAAGTAGGACTGGATGATTGGCTGGTAGCTGGCGGTACGCCGGAACTGGCAAGGGAGCTTATCGCGAAAGATGCAGTTACTGTATTTCCGCGCCCGCGAGTTGATGTTAACCCAGGACGGATAATTCCTGTAGCTGAGTTAATCGGCCAGAGTGCTGCCCGTCGGGGTGTTCTGTTCAGGTTTACTCCTAATGTAAGTTCCATGGGCGGTGAGGCTGTTTGCAATCCGGAAGACAAAGGCAGCATTTGCTTGCTGAATCCAACCGAAGGCGTCAGCTTGTTTGAGGAAATTGTGTCCCCTTTCAAACAAACGCCCAAAGGCCCGGTTGATGCGGTGTTTGCCGACAGTAAGATCCGCCAGATTACCTCTACTCCGGCATTCCTCCGGCAGCTTTCTCCGATAGTTTCTTTAAGTCATTGCCCGGTGCTGGTGATGAGCAAAGGGAAACTGCGGACGATAACCGGCCATGACCTTGAATCCGGGATATGGGCGTCTGGCTCCGTCAATGAGCCGGAGTCTTTAGCTGAAGCCGTCTCTATACTGTTTTCGGTAGACGCGGAGACGATGTTTGCATCGGAGGGGGACCGGAGCCGGGCGATGGCCCATATATTGTCTCCTGCGTTCGCCATGAGCGGAATTCTGCCCTGTGCCTCCCCGATACTGGCGATTGAGGGTAATGATTCACAGGCCGGAAAAGGGAAGAAGTCGAAGCGGACTGCGGCAATCTACAATGCCGTACCGGTCATTGTAAACCAGCCTGGCGGCTCCATCGGTTCGATAGAAGAAGGACTCGATGCCGCTTATATTTCCGGGGCAGAAATCATTTCCCTGGACAACATGGAGCAGCAAGGGCAGAAGCCGTTCTCCAGCCCGAAGATATGCTCCGCATTGACTGAAACCGTGTATACCGCCCGGGCCGCTTACTCGAAGAATGTGCAGTTGGATCCGAGGCGACGAATTATCATGCTCACCTCAAATGGAATAATTTTGCTCAAGGACATCCTGAACCGGTGCTGTTTAGTCATGCTGCTCAAACAGAATGACCGGCGGTTCAAAGAATACCCGGAAGGTTCGCAGGAAGACCATATCCGGGCGAACTATCCAGTATATCTCGGTGCCGTGTTCCGGGTCATCCGGGAATGGCACAGCCGTGGCTGTCCGCAGTCGTCAATATCCGTATCCACCGGCTTTGAACGCTGGTGGCGGGTCATGGACTGGCTCGTTGTAAACATCTTCCAGTTAGCATCCGTCATTGATGGTTATAAGGAAATCTCCACCAGAATAACTGATCCGGAACTGTCATGGTTGCGGAATGTGATTAATGCTGCCGTTGAGGCCGGAAAGGCTGATCAAGCGTTACAAATCACCGAGCTTCTGGAAGTCATGATCGAAGCCCGGCTTGATCTGCCTGGATGTACCGGCGTGTACTCGATTGAACAGTTAACCGAAGATAAACAGAAAACCTTGATTATGATCATTGGTCAACGTGTAGGCCGGTTATTCCGGAAACACGGCAAGCAGGATGAGATAGTTATCACCCCGTGGAGAATAATTAGGACAGAGGAGCTACGGACCTATTCCGCAGGGAGCAAGGAAATTAAGCTTTATACCATAAGCCAGCTGCCGACAGTATCCGGGGATATGATTATGAAGGATATCATTCAACAGTCAGAATCACCGCTGCCGGTTATAACCGAGTCGGTCTGCAATGATCAAGTTTTAACGTCACCGCCGGAGGTCACCGGGGATATTGCCAAATGTCCTGTACCGCCAGCAACTGTAACCCGGAATGTTGTCAACTTTAAACCATTCCCATCTCTGCCGCCTGGTATGTCCGGAAAAGTTGTCAACGTCAATCCTGTACCCCCCCCAGCCATCGATAGTATCCGGGAAAGTTGCCACCGTCAATCCCGTGTCCCATCCACAGCCACCGAAGATATCCGGGAAAGTTGTCAATTGTCCCGTACCGCCACCGAAAGTGTCCGGGAGTGAATGTTATCATGAAAGGACAGCTCCAGACTTAATCTTAGACCTGTAAAAGTAAAGGAAAAGCCCGTTGAAAGCCTGTTAAAGCCTGTTAAGCTTGTTAACGTAAAACTTTATAGTATAATTAAATATTCATTTGTTTTGATTTATAGTTTTAAAGAATTTCAATAACTCGCTTCAACGGGCTCAACGGGCTTTAACGGGCTTTAACAGGCTTTTTAAATTATAATCTGTAATCAAGCATGTGTTTTCCCGGATAGATTAAAGATGCCCGGACTGCTTTTATAAAGACGTACCTTCCGGCGTATTCAAACTTCCGTCTAAATCAGACTCCGGCAGGATGAACGCCTTCCTCTCCGCACCCCGGCAGATATCGAACATACCGGGCGACTTCAACACGTCTGCCGGTGACAAGGATGCGCCGAAGCTGGTTAGAGCCGTCCAGGAAATCAGGAACCGGATCAAGGCCGATCCCAACTACCGTGGCGTCACCTATTCGACATATCTCGGTCACGGCCTGCTGCCGATGCAGAAGCAGTTGAAGGGGGTGCCGACCGGGTTGTTCACCGGTGAGGAATCCGCCCGGCGCAAGAAGGAATTGGTCGAGGCCTATAACAGCGGGAAGATAAAACAGCTGCTGTTGTCCGGGTCGGGCGCTGAAGGTCTGGATTTGAAAGGCACCAAGCTCATGCAAATTCTCGAGCCGCACTGGAATAATCCGTTGCTGGACCAGGTCAAGGCCCGGGCGGTCAGATACATGTCGCATGCGGCTTTGCCGGAGAACGAGCGGAAGGTTGAAATCCAGAACTATCAGGCTACATTACCGGAGACGGGCTGGTGGTTATGGAAGAACCGGGAAAAGAGCTCGGACGTTTATATGGATGAAATAGCGAAACAGAAAGAACATTTAAATAATCAGTTCTTGTCCGCATTGCAGGAAGCATCGGACGAGGCGTAATGGGGGCTGCTGGCTGTTGGGGGCTCAGGCGGCATTAGGGAGCGCAAGCGACCATTTGCCGCCTGAGTACATAACAGCCGAGCCGATCATTATTCCACAAATAAATTTTATGTAAACCGGCATTTATCATCCACGCATCGGGGAGCTGGTTGTCTCTCTCTCAGGTCAGGCCGCTGGCACTGGCCGATATAAGTATTGCTGAAACCCTGCGAACACCCGGCCGATCTCCTCCGGCCTGCCGAGATCATCCACGGCGTCGGCGATGGAGTTGTGGTATTTCAGCTTTAACAGCGGCGTCAGTTTGTCCTGGTCCAGTTCGTCAACGCCGACAATCACATAATGCGACAGGACGAAGTCAATGAACGACTGCTGCTTCGTATTGAAGAGACTGCCGATGACAGTCCTGGCGCTGCCCGCCCGTTCCGCCCGGGTCAGCGGCGGCAGCGCATAGGCGACATGGGCCAGCACATCAAAGAGGTCGCTCTTCTCAGCGTCAATGATTTTCTGCATCTCGGACAGTTGATCGTGACCGAAGCCTTTATCGGCTAGCCCCTGCAACAGCCGCTTGCGGGTGTCCGGAACGCTCCAGATGGCGCGAAGTTCGGCTTCATCTTTGAAAAACTCCGGCAGTTTACCGAACAATAGCTCCATGAACTGCTGGGCGGAGATGGGGGTGCCGTCCGGATGCCAGAACGACGTACACATCATATTCTGGATATTGCGTTCCTTGCCGTCCGCCAGTTTAACTTTCGCTTTCTTGATGCACTTACACGGCCTGAAGCCGCATTTCGGACATGGTTCGCGTTCGCAGACACATGGACGCTTACCGCATTGCGGACAAGTCGGCGGTTCCGGCTTTTCACATTTGCATGGATAGGCACCGCATTTCAGACAGGTCTCCGGCTCCAGCGGTTCCCCGTCCCATTCCGGATCGCTGAAGTGCTTATATGCCTTGACAAAATCATATATCGTAAAGTAGTCCTTGCCGTCGTACAGCCGCGTCCCGCGTCCGATGATCTGCTTGAACTCGATGATTGTCTTGATCGGACGCATAAGCACGATGTTGCGGATATTCCGGGCATCCACACCGGTTGAAAGCTTCTGTGACGTGGTCAGGATGGTCGGAATAGTCTTCTCGTTATCCTGAAACTCGCGCAGATGTTGTTCGCCCAGTTCTCCGTCATCGGCGGTAACCCGGTGGCAGTAGTTCGGGTCTTTGCACTTCTTCATCTGGTTGATCAGGTCACGGACGGCCAGCGCGTGATCCTGGGTGGCGCAGAATACCAGCGACTTTTCGCTCTGGTCTATCTGCTCCATGAACAGTTTTACCCGGTGCGCTTCGCGGGCCTTAATCTCGATGATTTTATTGAAGTCGGTTTCGGTGTAACGCTTCTTGGTCTCGATCTCGCCTTCGATCAACTGGTCGTCAGGCGCATAGACATATTCGTCGAGAGTGGTGGATATCTGCTTCACCTTGAACGGGGTCAGAAAGCCGTCGTTGATGCCGTCCTTCAGGGAATAGATGTAGACCGGGTCGCCGAAATAGGCGTAGGTGTCAACGTTGTACTTGCGTTTGGGCGTGGCGGTTAAACCGAGCTGGACAGCGGGGGCAAAGTAGTCCATGATGTCGCGCCAGTTACTTTCATCGTTCGCACCGCCGCGATGGCACTCGTCGATAATGATGAAGTCAAAGAAGTCCGGCGGGTATTCGCCAAAGTAACATCCGGGAACGCCAATCTCCGTATTGGCAGGTGTCTCTTCGCCGCTGCGGATGGTGGCGGTTCCGGGGTAAGTAACGTTAGCCTGTTCCGCAACCTTGAGCAGCTCATTATCCACCGCCGCCTCATAAGCCGGTGCTGCCGTAGACCCGCTCATGAAGGTCTGGAAGATCGTAAAGAAAATACTGCCGTTCTTCGGCACCTTGCCTTTTTTCCTGATGTCTTCCGGCGATATACGGACCAGTGCGTCTTCGGAGAAAGCGGAAAAAGCATTATACGCCTGATTGGCCAGCAGGTTGCGGTCGGC
>CAIJKT010000962.1 GCA_903821255.1 uncultured Lentisphaeria bacterium
CCTGGATGGCATCAAATCCCGCCTTTCCCCTTCGCCTCTTCGCCCCATCGCCCCTTCTCAAGTAGTCGGCGTCGATCCCTCCTATTTCCGTCCCACTGAGGTTGAATTACTTATTGGCGATCCATCCAAGGCCATGAATGTCTTAGGCTGGAAACGGGAATATGACCTCAAGGGTCTTGTGGAAGATATGATGCAGTCAGACATCAAACTTATGAAAAAAGATGCCTGGCTCAGGGAAGGGGGGTATCGGACCTTGAATTATTTTGAATAAGAGATTACACAGATTTTTAAAAGGATTTCACGGATGTCTTTACAATTTGAATCTGAAACCTACAAGTTAATTGGTGTATGCATGTATATAACGTTTTAGGACGAGGATTTTTATTGTATATTTGTGTATTGGCAAAGAAAGCGAATAGAATTGATTTCAAAATTAAATTACGATGATAACTATCGAGATAAATGAACGAACCAAAGCTGGAAAAGCACTTTTGCAAGCGGCTCGACTTATGGCTCAAAAAAATGAGGGTATTGAGATAACCAAAGAAAATTCAGTTTTAATCACCAAAATAAAGCATAATCACAATAAAGAAATACTCTCAGAAAAAGAAAAGTCAGCCTTTTTAGAAGAACTGAGAAATGAACTTTGAAAGTGCCTTTGCCAAGGATTTCAGAAAACTAAAAAATAGAGAACTTGTAATTATAGAAAAAAAATAGTAACGTTTGTTGCATTCGCACACCGGAAAGAAATTTATAATCGCTTTCCTTGAGCTTTAAACATATACGTTAGCCACCTCTCAGTATACCCGTCTCGCCGGCTGCTCCCGGATCCCAAATCGTTGCCGCTGACACTAAATTACTTTGAATAAAGATTACACTGAATTTAAGATTGGTTTACTGATCAACTTTGGCCAATCAAGTCTTACCTGGAAACGATTCATTAATACAATATCAGCGTAATCCGTTTAAATCCGCGTAATCCAAAACAAGAATTCAATTAACATGCAACATTCAGATAAGATATATATCGCCGGCCATCGAGGTCTGGTAGGATCAGCCCTTTGGAAAAATCTGTTGTCAAAAGGATATAAAAACCTTGTTGGCAGGACAAAAACAGAGCTGGACCTTTTGGATACACGGGCGGTAAACAATTTCTTCGAAACAGAAAAACCCGACTATGTTATCCTTGCTGCGGCTAAAGTAGGTGGTATAGTGGCGAATAACACCTATCGCGGAGAATTTATTTACGAGAACCTCATGATCCAGAATAACGTGATTCATGCAGCTTATCTTACCGGGGTGAAGAAATTATTGTTCCTGGGCAGCACCTGCATCTATCCACGCGACGCCCCGCAACCTATGACTGAGGATTGCCTTTTGACAGGACCTCTCGAATATACCAATGAACCTTATGCAATCGCCAAAATAGCGGGAATAAAGCTGTGCGAGAGTTATAACCTCCAATACGGCACCAATTATATCTCCGTGATGCCTACCAATCTTTATGGTCCGAATGACAATTTTAATCTCGAGACGTCGCATGTTTTGCCTGCACTAGTCAGAAAAATACATTTGGGGAAATGTCTGGAAGAGGGTAACTGGGACTCGATTCGGGAAGATTTGAATAAGAGACCGATTGAGGGAATTGATGGCGAAGAAAATGCGAAGAGGCGGAGAGGCGATGAGGCGAAAGGGAGATTTGGCGATGAGAAAGTGATTATTAACATTTTAGAAAAATATGGGATTAGTGTGACTCATCCGCTAACCTCGTCACAATCCGTGGAATCCGTTACCGTCGAGATATGGGGCAGTGGAGCACCAATGCGCGAATTCCTCTGGAGTGAAGAGATGGCCGATGCCTGTGTATTTCTCATGGAAAATATCGACTTCAAAGACCTCTCCTATTCACCCCTTCGCTCCTTCGCCCCTTCGAAGGATCCGCATAATCCGTCCTCAATCCAAGAAATCCGTAACACACACATAAATATCGGCACCGGCCATGAGATCTCTATCCGCGATCTGGCACATCTGATCAAAGAAAAAGTTGGGTTCAAAGGCAATCTTTTTTTCAACACTTCCAAACCCGACGGTACCATGCGCAAACTGACAGACGTATCCAAACTCAATCAGTTGGGGTGGCAACATCAAATAGATATTGAAGAAGGGGTGGGGAGGCTGTTGGAGTGGTATCTGGCAAACTGAATTTGACGAAGGGGCGAAGGGGCGATGAGGCGATATTGAAAACGAAGGGGCGATGGGGCGAACTGGGCGAATTAATTAGACCATTTTTCAGGTGAGTTAATCATAATGCCAAGTTGCGATA
>CAIJKT010000963.1 GCA_903821255.1 uncultured Lentisphaeria bacterium
GCGGCATCACCGCCGCCCCATGTTTCGATGTACCGATAACCGCATTCCGCGATTTTCTCCACCCGCTGCTCCCACGAAAAATCCTTAAAAAACAAATCTACAAGCGCATCAATTTTTATCATGATAAATCCCTTCAAAAAAGTTTTTTGAGTTCTCCGGTGATTTTCGCGGCAGTCGCGGAACCCCATGCCGCGTCGAAGGCGGGACTGATCCCGATAGTGACCAGACGGCGCATGATGTTTTTGGTCGTTGGACACATATCAACGGAATAATCCGGCAGTTTGCTGACATGCGGGCATTTGAACGGACAGCCTTCAGCGGTGGCGGTCTTCTGCTCAAGAATCTGTTCCCAGTTCCAGTAGACATGCCAGTCCCTGACGCCTCTGGTGTCGCCGGCAGCCAGTCCGCCCAGTCCGATTTTGGCATTGATGGCGCTTACCGCCTGTTCAGTGTTTTCAAACAGGATGCCGAGCATATAACCGCAGACGCCGTCGTCGTCATTGGATTCGACAAACTTGGCACAGGACGGCAGTTTAATTTCAGCACGCAGTTGTTTCCATACGGCACGGGTGCGTTCGTTGATCCAGTCCAGTTTCCTGAGCTGCACTATGCCGACGGCGCCGCACAGTTCCGGCATCCGGTAGTTTTCGCCGCAGAACAGCTCGCCGGGTTTGCGTTCTCTGGCATAACGGTCCGGACGCCAGCAGGCGGCGGCATCATGATAACTCTGGGCGCGGGTATACAGCCATTCATCATTAGTCAGCACCAGGCCGCCTTCGCCGGTGCCGATTACCTTGTATGCATCCAGGCTGATACAGCCGAGATCGCCGAGAGTTCCCAGATATTTGCCTTTGTATTTGCCGCCGAACGCCTGCGCGGTGTCTTCAATGATTTTAAGATTATGCTTTGCGGCAATTCGGCGGATTTCATCCATTTTCGAAGGCAGGCCGAGCATATGCACCGGCAGAATGGCCCTGGTGCGCTTAGTGATATTCTTTTCAATGGCAACCGGATCTAGCGTAAGGGTTTCGTCTATATCGGTAATCACCGGAATGGCTCTCGCCACGACCACCGCCGAGGCGCTGGCAAAAAATGTGTAGGCGGGAACAATAACTTCATCGCCTGGGCCGACGCCCGCGGCCACCAGGGCGGCCACCAGCGCACTGGTGCCGGAATTCACCGCCAGCGCATATTTCACCCCGGTTTTTTCGCAAACCATCTGTTCAAATTTGGCGGTTTTGCTTTTCGGATTATAGTAACGGAAAAAATTGCCGGCATTGGGGGCTTCTTTTTCAGCATCCAGCAGTTGACGGATTTTCTGCTGCGCTTCCGCGCTGACATTAAACACGTCGATACATTCCATCAATTCGTCAGTGGAATATTTCACATAGGGTTTATCGGTTCCATTCATTTTAACTGTTCCTCTGTTATGTAATTTATAATTATCACTAATTTGATTTTAATGCCTTTTGATGCTATAATCAATGCAGATGGCATGTAATAAACCACTAATGTATATGGAAAAAACGCAGATCATGAATATCGCCGGGCTGAACAATTTACTGCTGGCGCTGTCGCAGCGCGGAATCGTCTTTTACGGAAAAACAAGCAGCATTGAGCCGGAGGCAATCAGCCGCCAGCCGTACCGTCAGCCGTTTTATGCGTCGCAGCGGCATACCCATATGGAGCTGATCAGCCGGCTGGAAGGCGAACCGGCGATCTGCATAAACGGAGACTGGACTATTTATCGCGACGACAAAGTGAAAGTTTTCGTGCCCGGGGCATATCACACCGAGCATTTTTCCAGTTCGGACAAACCCTACAAACTGCTGTGGTGCACGATTACCACCCAGACCATTTTCTTTCACATAACCGCCTATGCGCCGCTGCGCGGATATTCCACCTCGACAAAAAGGCTGGCGCTGAATCCGCCGATGGCGCGGAAGCTATGGGAAAGCGCCGTAAACACGGAACTGGAAACATCCGCCACCGAGCAGGCCGGATTTCATTATCTGCTGATGGAAGCGCTGTATTTCTGTGTCAAAAATGCCGAGATATTTCCGGCGGAAACGCTGGAATTTCATCAGCAGGTCATTGAGCAGTTGAAACGGCATATCGAAGATTATTACTGGGACGATATTACGCTGGACAGCCTGGCCGGGGTCGTCCATTATTCGCCGGGACATCTGAATTCGCTGTTCAAAAAGAGCGCCGGAGTTCCGCTGCACCGCTACATCAACGAAGTGCGGATGAAAAAAGCCGGGGAACTGCTGGCGGCCGGATCAGTGCTGGTCCGGCAGGCCGCGGAGGCCGTCGGGATCCATGATCCATTATATTTCAGTAAAAAATTCCGCAGGCATTTCGGGGTCAGCCCCAATAAATTCACCGGCAAAATGCAAGATCAGAATGTAAAAGCAGGTGTTCCGGCAGGCGGGCTTTAAAAAAATGGCGGATGCGCTATATTTAATGTTCATGCAGTACGCTGCCGTATTTACCGCTTTGCGGAACGTGCAGGCGTACAATATCATATTTATTCGGGGAAATACGGATTGAGTATAAAAAGCAAAATATTATTGTCCATGCTGCTGCTGGCGGGGACCGGGTTCGGCATAATTTCAGCCTATTGCCTGATAAGCCTGGAGGATCTGGGCCGCTATGCCGAAGTGTCCGCCGACAAACTTTCCTACAAAGCCATTGAAGACAGCAAGACTGCGCTGCTCCGCTTGTCCCGCAGCAATCTGGAGACTATAGCCGAAGGCCAGGCGATGATAACCGATCTGCGGCTGCGCAAGCTGCCCGGCGAACTGGAAATGCTTAATCTGATTTTCCAGAAACAACGTCTTCAGCAGCAACAGCTCAATCCTCTGCTGCTGAGCAATCTGTCGACCAGTCTGCCGGAGAAGAATATCCATAAATGCTCTTTTTCGCTGACTTCCGACAGTAAAGGCTTTTATGAAAATCCGCTGCTGCTGATTTTCAGCAGCCTGTTTGATTACATGAAAATTATATATTCCGGCAGCAGTACGATCGAGGCAATTTACATTGCAGGAACGGACGGCACGCTGGTCACCTATCCGTGGATGAGCATTCCGCTGAATTTCGACCCGCGGGAAAGGCCGTGGTATAAGAAGGCGGTAAGTTCAAATGTGGTGGAATGGAGTGAGCCTTATTTCTCCGCACTGACCGGCAATCTGCTGGTTACCTGCACCTCCGCCATCAAGGATGACCAAGGCCGTGTCCTGGCGGTCTCCGCCATTGATGTCAACATAGAGTCGCTGGTAAAAACTTTTCCCGGAACCAGATTTAAAGACACGGTAAGCACTTTTATTCTCGACCGTGAGGGATTCGTGATCGGCAGCCGGGAAATGAGCCACAAGGGCAACTGGCAAATGGCGGTGGTGCGTGAAAATATGCTGAACAGTCCTGAACCGGGAATGCGTGAAGCCGCAAAGAAAATGATTGGCGGCGTTCCCGGCATCATCAGCGTCAATTCAAAGAAACAGCAGAGGATTATCGCGTTTGCCCCGGTTCCGAGCACTGGCTGGAGCGTCGGAATCAGTGTGCCGGAAACAGATATCGTAAGCGCCGCCAATGACGCGGCATATCAGATCCGCAATGAACTGGCCGTGGAGAACAATTTTCTGCGTAATGACCTGAGAGGCAAAATGCGCGGGTTCATGATTATCGGCATATTCTTTTTGATTGTGCTCACCCTCATCGGCCTCTGGCTTTCCGAGC